>JACDGM010000129.1 GCA_013815325.1 Chthoniobacterales bacterium | reverse complement strand
AGCGTTTGATTGGGTTGCGGGGCGACGACCTCGCCGCGAAGGAAGCCACGACCGATTACGAGATCGTTAGGCGAGCCGGCCAGGCGCTGCGCATTCAAGTGCGCGAACAGCAGCTTGCGCCGGAAGAAATCGCAACTTGGGTACTGAGAAAATTAAAGCAGAACGCGGAAGCGGCGCTTGGTCGTCCGGTCAAACGCGCGGTCATCACAGTCCCGGCTTATTTCAACGACGCGCAGCGCAACGCCACCAAGGCGGCGGGCGAAGCAGCGGGTCTGATCGTCGAGCGGATCATCAACGAACCGACTGCTGCCGCACTCGCCTATGGTCTCGACAAACTAAAATCCAAATCGAAGATCGCGGTTTACGATCTCGGCGGGGGCACCTTCGACATATCGATTCTGGAACTGAACGAAGGCGTCTTCCAGGTGCTCGCCACGAGCGGCGATACGCATCTCGGCGGCGACGACGTGGATGAGGCGCTCATCGCCGATTGTCGCTTGCCAGTCGCCACCTGGCAGAAGCGCGAGCTCGTGATCGAGGCGAAGCATCGGCTTTCGACGGAAGAGACGGTGCGAATCGAGACGCCGTTTGTGGACGGCGACAATTTCACTTACGAGCTGACGCGGGAAAAGCTCGAAGAACTCGCCCGGCCGATCATTCAGCGGACGCGCAGACATTGCCTGCGCGCGCTCGCCGATGCGAACCTCACAGCGGACGATCTCGACGAGGTCATCCTCGTTGGCGGCATGACGCGCATGCCACTCGTTAGGCGATTTGTCGCCGAGCTTTTCGGACGCTCGCCGAACACCTCGCAAAATCCGGACGAGGCGGTGGGGCTTGGGGCGACCATTCAGGCGGGGATTCTTTCCGGCGCGGTGCGCGACGTCGTCCTGCTCGACGTCACGCCGCTGTCGTTAGGCATTGAAACTTTCGGCGGCCTCATGAACGTCATCATTCCCCGCAATTCGACCATTCCGATCAAGGCCGGCGAGATGTTCACGACGGCGGTCAACCAGCAGCGCGCAATGAAAATTAAAGTGCTGCAAGGCGAGCGCGAGCTGGCGGCGGACAACTGGTCGTTAGGCGAACTCGAGCTGGAATTCGAGCGCGCTCCGAAAGGCGTGGCGCGGGTCGGCGTGCAGTTCGCGATTGATGCCGATGGCATTCTCCAGGTGCTCGCGCGCGACACCAAAAGTGGCGCCGAGAAAATTCTCGCCCTCACAAGTGCGGTCGATGTTTCCGACGAAGCGGTCGAAGCGATGATCGCGGATTCGCTCGAGCACGCCTTCGAGGATATGAGCGAGCGGGTCTGGACGGAGACGCGTCTCAAATCCGAAGAGATGCTTGCCGCGGTGGAGAACGCTTTCAACCTGACGGGAAAACAATTGCCGCCAACAGAGCGCGAGCAAATCGAGGAGAAAGCGCGCGCCGTGCGCGAGGCGTTGCAGAGTCACCAACCGGCGCGGTTAAAAGCGGCCAACGCGGCGCTCGATGACGCGACACAGGAGCTCGCGGCCCTCATCGTCGAGCAGGCGATGCAGCAGGCAAATTGATCTAGAGGTCATCAAGCCATCTCATAATTGTGCCGCGAAGCGTGTCATCCCGAGCGCAGCGAGGGACCTGACGGGCCAGCTCCGTTATCCGGAGATTCTTCGCTGCGCTCAGAATGACAATTTATGAGATGGGTTCTAACCATTCGGCCCGGCCGATTCGTTAGGCGCGGGACTTGGAGCAGACGAGGGCGAGGGCGTCGCGCTTTGCCGGCGCGTGGCGATGTCCTCGAGCAACTGCTTTTCTTCCGGGAACAAATGGCCGGCTTGCGCCAGTTTGATGTATTCGTCTGCGGCCGCGACCTGGTTGTCGTCATCGAGAAGGAGCGCGGCGTAAACGGCGGCGTGCGGATCGCGCAACTGGTCCGGCGGCAATTTTTTCAGAATCTCCAGGCCCGCCAGCGTCCGGCCGGTGCCGTAAAGGGCAAAGGCGTAAGTGACAGCGGCCGCGGTATCGTTAGGCACTTTTTCGTAGATCTGCTGAGCGAGCTGCTGGCCGGCGGCGGTGTTGTGGTCGAGAAGCAAGGCGAGGCGCGCGGCGTTGGCGGCGAGCGCGATCTCGTCCGGTGAACTTTCGTGCAGCCGCTGCGCAGTAAGGCGCAGATTAGCCAGGTCGTTGGCCTGACGATAAATTTTGTAAAGTTCTTCGAGTGCTTCACGCCGCGCCGCTGGCACCTTGGCGACACGCAACCAAAGTTGCTCGGCTTCCCGGGTCAGCTTCCACTTCGAAGCGAGGCGGGCGAGCGCCACTTCGCGCTCAGGATTCCCCTCGGCCGCCTGCTCGGCGGAACTCCAAAGCGAATCGGATTCCGCGTCGGCGGCGGCATGCCGCGTCTTCCGCACACCGTAGGCCTGATAGGCGAGGCGCAAATAATCGTCGCCGCCCCAGGAGCCACTGCGCGTCCAGCGTTTCAAGCGCGACCAGTTCTTCGTCTCGGCCAGTGCTTCGGCGATGGCGATGACCGCGGGCGAACGATTCGTTAGGGCGGCGGGCAGCTTTTCCGACCAATCCAACGCTTCGCTCGCCAGATCGCTCTTGTTCATCCAATCGATCAGTTGCGCGACGTCCAGAGCATTGCGCGCGGCCACCGGTTTCACTTTGCTGAGAAGGGCGCCGAATTTTTTCGGGTTCAATTTTCGATAGAGATCGAGGCAGAGCAGGTAATCGCTGAAAGTGACCTGCTGGCTCATCTGGAGATCCTGAGCGAGGTCATCGGCGGCGGGCATTTGATTTTGGCGGAGCGCGTTTTCGAGCAAAGCGCGCAACGCAGGAGTGCGGAACTTCGGCACCTTGCTCAGGCGCTCGAGCTGATTGCGCGCGGCGGCATTCTTCTCCGGATCGGGCGAAAGGATTTGGAGAACGGCGAGATTGAATTGGTAAAGATCGTTAGCCGGTTCGCGCGCGACGGCGGCGGCGAAGTGGCGTTCTTCCTCAGCGACGTTGCCCTGCGCGCGCGAGAGCCAGCCGGCCACGACATGGTAGGCGGCCTTGTCGCGATCGGGCGGCGGGACGTTTTCGAGCGCGGCGCGCGTGATGTCGAGCTGGCCGAAACGAAGCGCGGCGGAAGCGAGGTTGAGCTGGCTGTCGAGTGATGGAGCGAGCCGCGCGACCTGCGCGCGCCACGCCACGGTCTCGGCGCGGTTCTGCCGCTCCGTCGCTTCCGCCAGAATGCGGCTGGCATCGACCGAGCCGGGGTCGAGCGCGATCACCTTGCGCGCGGCGAGCTCGGCGGCGTCGGAATTATCGTGCTCGAGGAAATCCGACGCCTCCTTGAGCAGACGCGATTCGCGCCATCGATTCCACCCCCTCTGGAAGGACGAGAAACCAAGAAGTCCGATAAAAAAACCGGCCGTGACGATGAGTGCAAGAAAGAGGATGCGACGCATCTGCCACTTGCGGCTGCGCGCGGTTTTGCGGCGGCGTTTGCGACGGACACGTTTCGGCGGCGTGGGCATCTCGCGCTCTCTAGACATCGGCAGAGGCATTTGCAACCGGTGCGCCTCTGGCCAGCGGCGCAGCCTAACGAGCCGGCGCGGGCTCGGGCTCGGCTTCCGCGACCACGGGAACCTCCTCGATGTTCTCCATCACTTCCTCTCTGAGCCGCGCTCCCCAGACGTAACGCGCCAGCAGCACCTTGATCGTCGCGGTAAGAGGAATGGCGAGGAGCGGACCAAGCAGGCCGCCGATGAGCAGACCCCAGATGAAGATGGAAACGATGACAGTCATGGGATGCAGACCGACGGAGTTGCCGACGATGCGCGGCGCGTAGAAGAGGCCTTCCAGGTTTTGGACCGCAAGGAAAATCATCGTGACCCAAAATGGGTGCCACCAATCGCCCCATTGCGCGGCCGCAATCAGGACCGCCGGAATCCAGCAAAGGATGATACCGAGGTAAGGTATCATGGTGAGGGGAACGACGATCAACCCGATGAGCGGTGCGAAGTTCAACCCGTAAATTGTAAGAGCCACGCCGATGAGAAAGCCATCAACCAGGCAAACCAGGAGCTGCCCGCGAAAGTAAGCGATGACATAACTGTTGATCTGGGCAAGGGTCGTCGCGACCTCGTCCTTCAGTGGCGAGGCCCGCAAGGGAAGATATTCCTTCCAGCGCTGCTCGATTGCCGGTCGTTCCTTTAAGAGGAAAAAGGCGTAAATCGGAACCATAACCAGGCTAAGTAGGAACCCTGTCACACCAAGGAAGCCGCCCACGCTGGTTTTGATTAACAACCAAAGCTTGCCGATAAGATCGGGTAACTGCTTCTCAAGAGCCGGTAATTGCTTCTGCACCCAATCCTGGATGTGTTGCCGGTCGGCGGAAGTCAGCTTCGTCGGCGTCGGCTCGACAACTTCGCGTCCACCGGGGGAAGGGCTGGCGAGGGGAAGGGACGTCGGCGTGGGGTTGGCCGGCGGGGGCGTCGGGCCAGCGAGCAGCCAGTTGACGATGCCGGTGGTCGCGCCGGAGTCACCCGACTTCTCGCCTAACCCGAAGGTGTTTTCGTAGCGATACATGAGGTCCACGACGCGATCCCGCACACTGATGGTGAAGCTGGGGAGTTGGCGGGCGAGGCTGGCGCTTTGCACAGATATGAGAGGCACGATCCACGCGATCAACCCGCCAATGGCTACGAACGCGATCGCGAAGATGAGAAGGACGGATTTGGTGCGCCCAAAACCTCGGTTCGCGAGATAAGTGACGAGCGGATCGAGGAGATAAGCAATGATGACGCCGATCGCCACGGGGATCAGAATTGGCTGAAGGAACGCAGCCACGTTTGCGCTCAGCCACACGACGGTGCCGACGATGACGAAAAGCACGACGACAAAAATGGCAGTGAGCGAAGCCCACATCATTTTTCGCTGCCAATGAGTGGGGTATTTATTCACTTCGTCGGTGAGGCTCCGGCGGGCTGGTCTTGGCCCATCCTAGTTTTAGAGGCTTCTATTTTTTCTGCGAGCTTTTTGTTGGTCTGGTCGAGCGCAAAAGCTTTCTGCCAGTAGGCGAGCGCCTGCGGGATGTGGTTCAGCTTTTCATAGGTATCGCCGATGTGCTCGAAAACTGTCGGGTCGTCGCTCTTGAGGGCTGCGGCCGCACTTTGCAGCTCCGCCAAAGCCTGATCGTATCTGCCCATCCGGTAGTGCAGCCAGCCGAGGCTGTCGAGATAAGCGCCATTCTCAGAGTCGGAGGCAAGGGCTTTTTTGATGTAACTCTCGGCCTCTTCCAAATTGGTGTTTTGGTCCGCCCACATGAAGCCTAAATAGTTATAAGCCTCAGCCGCTTCGCCCGGATCGAGTTGGATCGATTTCTTGAAAAGCTCAGCCGCTTTTTCGTAAAGACCGGCGCGCTCCGCCGCGGCGCCATATTCGAAATAGAACTGCCCGTTCGCGATTGCGGCGCCCTGGGCCTGGGCTTCTTGCAGCGCTTCCTCGAAGGTCGTAACCGCCTGCTGGGTTTGTTTGGCCTCGCGGAGTGCGACTGCCAGGAGATAGGTGAGCTGTGGCGCAGTCGGGAAATGCCGGCGCGCGTCCTGTAGCAGTTTCACGGCGCGATCGTTGTCGCGCAGCCGAGTCAGGAGCAGCTCGCCCAGATGCACGTAGTTATCCGGCTGCGCAGCATTAATTAAAAGGCTTTGCTCGTAACTCGCCGCGGCCTTGGCGAACTCCGCTTTCGCTTCCGCGGGCTTTTTCGCTTCGAGAAGCGCCGCGGCATCTTCTTCCAGGACTTTGCCGAGTAACTGATAGGGCTGATATTGCTCCGGATGCTGCTGGATGATCTCCTGCAACATCTGGATTGCCTTATCTCGCTGATTCGTCAGAAGAAATCCGGTGGCCAGTTTCTCCCGCGCAGCAGAGTCGTTAGGCTGAAGCTCCAGGACGCGCAGATAAAGCGGGATCGCCTCCTTCACTTGCTGTGAGGCCGCGAAGTAGTCAGCCGCGTCCTTTAAGACTGAGGCGTCGCCCGGCGCGAGCTCGAGAGCCTTGTGAAAGACTTGATTGACCTTCTCAAGCTCAGCCGATGTGGGCGTCGTGTTCGGTTGGGCAATCAAGGCGAGATAGAGCTTACCGAGGCGCGTCCAGAAGGAGGGATCGTTGGTGGTGACTTGGGCGGCGCTGTCGAGCGTCTGCAGCGCGGCCTTGCGACGGCCCGCCGTCAACTGCACCTCGCAGAGGCGCTGGTAGCCATCCATCTCGGTGGGTGCGAGCGCGATGGCTTGTCTGGCATAACCAATTGCCGGCTCAGTCTTCTTCAAATACTTCGCATAAATATAGGCTAGCTGGAGGTAGGGTTCGGGATCTTTTGGTTGCGCCTTTACCGCGTCCTTCAAGATATCTATGGCGCGCGGGTAATCCCCCTGCCCGGTGAGCAGAAAGGCGACGCGGGTGGCGAGATCGACTTCGCCCGGGTCGACATTCAGGACCTTTTCAAACGCGGCGAGGGCCTTTTCGCTTTCGCCATTCTCCTGTAAGTCGAGGGCCTCGACATAGGCGGCCAATGCCTGCGCTTTGCGTTCGCCTCCGTACTCGAGGGCGAGATCCTTCGGCGGATGGAGAACGAGCGAGTCATCCTGCTCTGCCGGCTTTGCGGCGGCACGCGGAGTAGGCGACGGCCTGTGCTCGACGGGTCGCGCGACCGCGAGTGAGGCAAAGAATAAGGATGCAGCGAGCAATCCGCCGATGCGGGTGATGCTGCTGGTCCTTCGCATCATGAGACGAAAGGTTAGGAGCGCCGCCGAAGCCGCGCAAACGAAGTCTCCGGAGGAAAAAGCCTCTTCGCCTAACGAGCGCTGCTGAACTACGACTTGTAGCGCAAGCGCTTCTTGTGGCGGTTTTCTTTCATCCGCTTGCGGCGCTTGTGTTTGGAGATTTTTGCTTTTCGTCGTTTTTTCAGCGAGCCCATAGAGGAGATTTCAAAATGCGGATTCCGGAGTGCCGAAGATCAGCATCAGAAACCAAAACCGGTCACAGAGGAGCGAAGGTAAATTGAACGGTGCGCTTGGCAACTCATTTCGCTGGGGCCAGGGCAGCGCGCAATTGCCCGACGTGTTCCTCGGGTTTCACCTTCCGCAGAATAGCCGCAATGCGA
>JACDGM010000128.1 GCA_013815325.1 Chthoniobacterales bacterium | reverse complement strand
CAGCCAAATTTTCAGCGCGGTGAATCCGGTCGCCAGCTCGCACTTCAATTTCACCTCGCCGGAACCCACCGGCGTGGTCGTGGTCGTTTGTCCTAACGAGCCGCCGTTGCTCGCGCTCGTCTCGTTAGTCGCGCCGGTCATTCTGAGCGGCAATACCGCCGTGCTTATCGTCTCGCCGGCGAAGCCGCTGTCCGCCCTAACGTTTTCGGAAATCATCGCGACAAGCGATCTGCCCCGCGGGGTGGTGAACATTCTCTCCGGCGACCCAGCGGAACTGGCGTCGCACATCGCCGGCCACATGGATGTGAACGCGATCGTCGACGCGACGGGTGACGCAAAGATCGGTCTTGTCTTGCAAGAAGGCGGTGGCTTCCACGTCAAGCGCTACGTGTCCCGCGACCTTACTCCGGCGGCGTGGCGGACTCCCGAGGCCGAAAATCCTTATTGGATACTGGATACGGTCGAAATGAAAACCGCCCGGCATCCGATTGGGTTGTGAGTTGATTCCTCGCGCGGTGCGCTTGCTTCTCCTTGTGCCGGCCAAGCCCCTAACGAATTGGCGCGCGCAAACTTGAATTGGTTTTGCGCGCAGATAAACTAGCCAAATAAACCTTCTCTCCGCGTCCTACGATGCCTTACACCACTCAACTAACCGAGGATTGCATGGGGATCGTGCACGTCGGCACCGGCACGGTGACCGGGGATGAGGTGCTGGACGCCAGTAAAGCCGTCACTCAACTTGTCCAGAACACCGAAAACTTTCAGTACAAGTTTGTGGATCTTTCGGGCGTGACCGAGCTGCAAATGACTGGGCCGGATCTACAGGAGGTCGCGGCGCAAGATCGGTTGACCGCGGCTTTTCGGCCACACGCGGTCGTGGTCATCGTCGCGCCTCGGGATGACCTGTTTGCAGCAGCGCGGCGGTGGGACCGTCTGGTGGAGGAGCTCGGCTGGAGCACGCATATTTCCCGGGCGCGATCGGAAGCGGTGCGCTGGTTGCGGGAAAACTTCACCGAGGCCGTGGTGGATTTCTAAGCCGCGATTCACTAGGGCAAATGAGGCGCGCGACCGCGCGCCGGACGCAAGGATGACGTTGACAGCATGACGGCGCCTTGTTGCATAACGACGACGCGAGAAGCGATCAGACGCAGTTCATGGCTTACCTGAACGAAAACTACCTCAAGCTCCGGGCTGGCTACCTCTTTCCGGAAATCGCGCGGCGGGTGAAAGAATTTTGCGAGGCAAATCCGGAGGCGGCGAAGCGCGTGATTCGTTGCGGCATCGGCGACGTGACCGAGCCGCTGCCGCCCGCGGCGGTGACAGCGATGAAGGCGGCGGTCGATGAACTTTCCGTGCGCGAAACTTTCCGCGGCTATGGACATGAACAGGGCGGCGATTTTTTGCGGAACAAGATTGCGCAGATCGATTATCGCGATCGCGGGATCGAGATCGCAGACGACGAGATTTTCGTGTCCGACGGCTCGAAAAGCGACTGCGGGTTCATTCTCGACGTGCTCGGCGAGCGCAACCGGATCGCGATCACCGATCCGGTTTACCCGGTCTACGTGGATACGAATGTGATGGCGGGTCACACCGGCCCGCCTAACGAGTCGGGACGGTTCGAAGGGTTGATCTACCTGCCGTGCCGCGCAGAGAATGATTTTGTTCCGGAGCCGCCTAACGAACCGGCGGACGTGGTTTATCTCTGTTTTCCAAATAACCCCACCGGAGCGGTGGCGACGCGCGCGCAACTCGAGCGCTGGATCGCCTATGCGCAGGAACACAAAGCGCTGCTCCTCTATGACGCCGCTTACGAGGGTTACATTAACGACCAGCAGATTCCGCATTCGATTTTCGAGATTCCGGGCGGGAGGGAATGCGCGGTGGAGTTTCGCAGCTTTTCCAAGACCGGCGGATTTACGGGAGTGAGATGCGGTTTCACCGTGATGTCGAAGAGCCTGCTCGCGCAAACGACCGACGGCCGCGAGCTGCCGCTGCACCCGCTCTGGCAACGACGCTGGAGCACAAAGGCGAACAGCGTGAGTTATCCTGTGCAGCGCGGCGCGGAGGCGCTCTACAGCCCGGAGGGCCGCGCGCAGGTGCGCGGGTTGATTGAGCATTACATGGGTAATGCGAAGATTCTAAGGGCAGCGGCGAGCGCGGCGGGGATGCGCGTGTATGGCGGCGAAAACGCCCCCTACATCTGGGTGCGAACGCCGGCTGGCCTAACGAGCTGGCAAATGTTTGACCACATGTTGCAGGAGCTCAACGTCGTTGTGACTCCGGGGAGCGGATTTGGCGCGGAGGGCGAAGGATATTTTCGCATTTCCGCTTTCAACAGCCGCGCGAACGCGGAGGAAGTCGCGCGGCGCCTGCGGGGGAGTTCTTTCGCCTGATTTGCCTTTGATCTTACACTTGGAAAGCCCAGCCTCGCGTACGGCTGCGTTACGGCACTTATAGTTACACTCTCTGCGCCGGTGAAGGCTGTGTAGGTGCAAGTGCCGTAACGCAGCCGCAGGCGAGGCCGGGCTTTCCAAGTGTAGGATCAAAGGGGGAAAGGATCGACTACTTGCACCGCGCGGTTGAGACCGCCAATTTGTCAGCTTGCAAAAAGAACAAATGAGCCAGCTCGGCCGCAGTCTCCCGCAGCTTTACCGCTTCTGTTTTCTTATGACGGGCGAGGCTGGGAAGGCCCTCGAGGGTTACCAGAACACGCTCCGCGAAGCGGCGTTGCTCGCCTCGCGCCGGCAATTGCCCGACGATCGGCTGTGGTGTTTCCATGAGGCGCGTCACCAATGCGTCGCGATCGCGCAAAATGAGGTGCAGCCCGAAACGGCGAGCCTCGCCGAGGAAGCGATCGCGCCGGATGCGGCCGGGCGCGTCGCGCAGTTGGAGTCCGCGCAGCTCGCCGTCTGGATCGCCGGTGCGCCTGAGCCGCAGCGCAGCGCTCTCGCGTATTTCTATCTTAACGAATTTTCGCACCGCGAGATGCAGAACCTGCTTGATGTAAAGATGGATGAGCTGGCCCGTCTCATTTCGCACGGGCGCGCCCAGTTTCAGGCCTGGTTGAACACGGTGACGGCCCTTATTCCTACGGAATGAAGCGCTGGCTCTCGCGTCGCAAACGCGCGCTTCTGGAATGCGCGCCGATCGGCGATGCGCCGCCTAACGACCGGGCGATGCGTTCGGCCCTGGAGAGCGCGCGCACGATTCCCGAGGCCGCGGCCAGCCTCACGACCCAGCAGCAGTTCGATCAGGCGCTTGCGAAATTAGTCCGCCGAATCGAGATCCCGAAGACGGCGCAGGAGTGGTCCGTCAATGTCGCGCTGATCAAAGGCGTGAAGCGCAGCTGGCAGAGAACAGCGCGCCATCCGGCCATCCTCGCGACGGCGCTCGCGGTGCTCGTGATGGCCGGAGTGACGGTTTATTTTTTGGTTGAACGGCTGCAGGAATTCCCCGGCTCGGACACGGCGAAAAAATTGCTCGTGGTTGCGAGCAACACAAAAAGCGCGCAGCTCGATCCGCTGAATACAGACGCGATCAATATCGGGGATTATTTTTTTATGAAATTCCAGCTTGAGCATTTCGATATTCCGATGTCGTTCGCCGATCTCCGCGCGACGGGCGCCCGGGTTTTTGATGACGACGAGGGTCATCGCGTGGCGCAGGTCGCGCTGGCCGAGAGTGGCTTGCAGTTTTTTCTTTATCCGGCCGACGCGCGGGAGACCCGGGCCGGCCCCAAGCCGAAGAAACAGAGTTGGGGTTTTGTGGAAGGCGACGGCTGGACGGGCGCGGTGGAAGAACGCAATGGAGTTTGCTTTATGATCGCGATGCGCGGGAGCAAAGAGGATCTGGAGCCTTATCTGGCGAACAGGCAGAAGTAGGATTAACGCGGCCGCCCCGCGGTGTAGAGGCGGGCGTGTCGCCCGCTAGAGTAGAGCTCGCGCCCTTGCGTTCTCCCCTATGAGAGTCTCCCGTTTTGCGGCGGACACGGCCGCCTCTACACCGCGCGGGGCGGTTGCATCCCCGCACGCCGGCACTCGCGTTGACACGATTGGCGCGCCATTCAACTATAGCGGCTCGCGCCGCCAGGGTAGCTCAGTGGTAGAGCAGGGGACTCATAAGCCCTTGGTCGGGAGTTCAACTCTCCCCCCTGGCATTCGCTCCTGCTCCTAATTGTAAAGAGCTGCTGCTTGACAATGAATGAACGTTCATTCATTGTCCCGCTTTCGATGCCAACGAAAAGGTCCGAACCTCAACTTGATCGCCGCGCGCAGATCCTCGACGCGGCCATGATCTGCTTCGCTGAATGCGGGTTTCACCAGACGAGCATGCACGACATCAGCGCCAAGGCCGGGATCAGCGTGGGGTTGATCTATCGCTATTTCAAAAACAAAGAGGAAGTCATCGCCGCCCTTGCCGCCGAGCATAAAAAGGACATCGCGCAGCTCTTCGAACGCGCCGGAGAGGCGCCGACGCTGCTCGCCGCGATGGAAGTTCTATTCACCTCGCATTGCTGCAAAAACTCGCCGCAAATCCTTTCGGCGTTCGTCGTTGATCTCTTCGCCGAAGCGAGTCGCAACCCTCGCGTGGCCAAAGTGGTCCGCGGCGTAATGCGCGCGAAAGCCGAGGGCGTGGCGGCCTTGATCGCGCGTTCCCCGGAGGCGAAAAGGTCCGCCCACGGGCTCGCTCCGCAGGAGATTGCGGAAATGATCTTCGCGGTGAATGATGGCACCATGCTGCGGAGCGTGCTTGGGCCAGCGAACATGTCCGCGAATCAGCAACGAGAACGTCAACTCAACGTCGCCCGCAACCTCTGGGGGCTTCTTTTTGATCGAACATCCCATGCAAACGGTCACCGCTAAAACATCCGAGCGTGCAACTCGCAGCTCCGTCTCCCCCGCTCCGCGGCGCAGCCAGAAAGGCCCGATCTTCTGGGTCATTCTTGGCCTTGTGCTGATTTTCCTCGCCTTCGCAGGACTGAAGGCACTGCAGATTATTACCATGATCACCGCCGGTAAGGCGATGGTCCCACCGCCCACGACTGTGACCAGCGCGACCGTGAAACAGGCGGACTGGCAACCCACGATTTCCGCGATCGGTTCCATCTCGCCGGTGCAAGGCGCCACCATCAGCGCCGAATTGGCCGGTCGGGTAAGCGAGATTGATTTCGAATCCGGCGCAAAAGTGAAGCAGGGCGAACCGTTGCTGAAGCTCGACACGGCAGCGGAAGTAGCGCAACTGCGTTCCGCACAGGCCGACGCGGAACTGATGAAATCCGAGCTCGACCGGTCCTCGAACCTTGCCAAGGGCAACGTGATATCGAAGTCCGAGTTCGACACCGCGCGATCCAAATACGACGCCGCCAAGGCAGCGGTCGACAACATGCAGGCTACGATCAATAAGAAGGAAATCCGCGCGCCTTTTGCGGGGGTGGCCGGCATTCGCTACGTCAATCCCGGCCAGATGGTGGCGGTGGGCGACAAGCTGGTTTCGTTGCAAACCCTCGACCAGGTCTTCGTCGATTTTTCCCTGCCGCAAAATGACCTTCCGAAGGTCTCTGTGGGCCTCGAGGTGAAGGTCACGACGGACGCGCTCCCCGGCCGTGAATTCAAAGGATCGCTCAGCGCGATTAACCCCGCCATCGACGCCGCAACCCGCAGCGTGCAGGTGCAAGCCAGCCTTGAGAATAAAGACCACGCTTTGCGTCCCGGCATGTTCGCGAAAGTCGAAGTGCTGTTGCCGCAAAAAATCTCGACGCTCTACATTCCCGCGACCGCGGTGGCTTATGCTCCCTTCGGCGATTCGATTTATGTGATCGAGAAAAAGCAGGACAAGGAAACAAAGAAAGAGGGGCTCGTTTTGCGCCAACAGTTTATCCGGCTGGGCGAAACCCGCGGGGACTTCGTCGCAGTCACGGAAGGTTTGAAAAAAGGGCAGGAAATTGTCAGCACTGGCGCCTTTAAACTGCGCAACGGCATGGGCGTGGTGGTCGACAACAAGTTGGCTCCCAAGCCGCAGCTCGCTCCCACGCCGGATAATACCTGACGGAAATTCGAAATCCGTTTCAACGATGAACTCGTTTACCGATCTTTTCATCCGCCGACCGGTGCTGGCCGTGGTCGTCAGCCTCGTGATCATTATCGCGGGCTTGCAGGCGATCAAGTCGCTCAACATCCGCCAGTATCCGCGAAGCGACATCGCCTCCGTCAGCGTCACGACGGTCTATGTGGGCGCGAGCGCGGACCTGGTGCGCGGCTTCATCACGACGCCGCTCGAGCGCGCGATCGCGGCCGCGGACGGGATCGATTACTTGGAATCGCAAAGCGCGCAAAGCTCTTCCACGATCACGGCGCACCTGAAGCTGAATTACGATTCAAACAAGGCGCTCTCCGAGATCAGTTCGAAGGTCAACCAGGTGCGCAACGACCTGCCGCCGGAAGCCGAAGTGCCGGTCATTAACATTCAACCCGCCGATTCCCAATTCGCTTCCGCCTACCTCAGCTTCACTTCGAATATTCTGCAGGCGAACGAGATCACCGATTATCTCACTCGCATCGTCCAGCCGCGCCTGACCGCGATCGCTGGCGTGCAGCGCGCCGAGATTCTCGGCGGCCGCACTTTTGCGATGCGCATCTGGTTAAAACCCGATCGGATGGCGGCGCTCAACGTCAGTCCCGCGCAAGTCCGGCAGGCGCTCGCGGCCAATAATTTTCTGTCCGCTCTCGGGAGCACCAAAGGCTCCCTCGTGCAGGTGAACCTGACCGCGAACACGGACCTGCATTCGGTGCAGGATTTTAAAAACCTCGTCGTTAGGCAGGAAAACGGCGTCCTCGTTAGGCTGGGCGAGATTGCGGACGTCGTCCTCGGGGCCGAGGACTACAACACCGAAGTCCGCTTCTCCGGTGAACGCGCCGTTTTCATGGGCATCTTCGTGCTCCCGAATGCCAACTCGATCGATGTCATCAAGCGCGTCCGCACCGAGCTGGACGACATCCAGAAAGAGCTGCCGACCGGTCTCACCGGCCGCATCGCTTACGACGGCACCGAGTACATCAACACCGCGATCCACGACGTTTTCCGCACCCTCATGGAGACGCTCCTCATCGTCATCATCGTTATCTTCCTTTTCCTCGGTTCCTGGCGCTCGGTCATCATCCCGGTAGTCGCGATCCCGATTTCGCTTAT
>JACDGM010000051.1 GCA_013815325.1 Chthoniobacterales bacterium | reverse complement strand
GGCAACCGGATGACGGCGCAACGTGAGGGCGGGGTGATCGACTCGCTGGGCTACGACAAGAACAGCCAGATGACCAGCTACAGCCTGGGCGGAGCGGTCTCGACCTTGACCTACGATGAGAGCGGGGCAGAGCGTTAGGGGTCAGTGTGCAAATCTTGACAGCGCGGGAGCCGGCGTCATCGCCCAAGGCTGCGATCATGAAGTCAGAATCGGGGTCAGAGCTTACTATTGACACTCCTCGATGATCTTGTGAGAGGCTGATATGGCCCGACCGCTCCGGATAGAATACGCGGGAGCGCTTTATCATGTGCTGAGCCGGGGCGATCGGGGCGAAGCCATCTTTCTCGATGACGCGGACCGGCGGGCGTTCCTGTGCGCGCTGGAGCAAGTCTGTGGCAAGACGGGCTGGGAGGTGCACGCCTATTGTCTGATGGGCAATCACTTTCATCTGGTCGTGGAGACGCCGCAGGCCAATCTGGCCCTTGGGGCAGAGCGTTAGGGGTCAGTGTGCAAACCTTGACAGAGGGAGCTTACTCGGGGAGCTTACTATCGACACATGATTCTTGAGCAATGTTTCTGGTTTGCATAGTCGACACCGCCTCCCTAACTTCATTTGAATGCCGCGTTCTCATTCAACAGTGTCGATAGTAAGCTCTGACCCCTATCTGACTACCCCGACCTATCCGGGCGGCGCGACCGAGACGCGCGGCTATGATATTGCGGGCAACCTGCTCACCTTCAAGAATCGCGCCGGGGCGATGCAAACCTTCGCCTACGACGTGCGCAACCGGGAGAAGAACAACAGTTGGAGCACGGGCTCGCCTCAGACGCGCACCCTCATCTACGACGACGCCTCCCGCGTCACCGCCTGCGACACCATCAGTACGCATATCCTTTTTACCTGTTACAAGGACAACCTCCTCAATTCGCAGGAGGAATGGACGAGTTACTTTGGCGATAATGTTCACCACATCGGGAGCTACACATACAATGCAGATGGGAACCGGGCGAGTGTCGGCTTTCCTGGTCTGACGCTGAATTACGGCTACACTTCTCGGAATCAGATTTCGACCGTCACCAATGCGGGCAATGGCATTGTCTATGGCAGCTATCTCTACGACAAGAACGGCGACATGACCACCCGCACCCTCAATAACAGTGTTGGCAGCAGCTTTGCCTACGACGCGCTTAACCGGGTGACGAGCATCACGCATCCCTTCGCCAACGGCAGCCGCTCCCTGAGCTACGGCTACGATGAAGTGAGCAATCGCATTTCCGAGCAGCGCAACGGGGTCGCCTTCGCCTCGATCGGCTACGATAACAACAGCGAGATGACGAGCTACAGCCAGAGCGGAGTCAGCACCAGCCTGACCTACGACGCGAGTGGGAATCGGAAGAGCGTGGGGAGCACGAGCTACGGGGCGGCGAACACATTGAACCAATACACGACAGTGGGAGGAGCAGCGCTGAGCTACGGGGGCAACGGCAACCTGAAGACCTACAACGGATGGACCTATACCTATGACTCGATGAACCGCCTGACGGTGGCGAGCGGGCCCGGCGGAGTGACCGCGAATTTTTATTATGACGGCTTGAACCGGCAGGTGGCCCGCACCATTAGCGGGAGCCCGACCACGTTTAGCGTCTGGGATGGGTGGACCTTGTATGCCGAATACACGGCGGGTAACATCCTGGACAACCTCCCCATCCACGGAGCCGGGGCCGACTTGATCGAGCAAAGCGAGGCGGGACTGCCGACGACCTTTATTTACCCCGATGGCGTGGGCAGCACTGCCTATGTGGCCGATTCCGCGGGCAATTTGATCGAGAAATACACCTACGACTTGGCTGGGACGCCGACGGTTTATGATCCCAACGGAGTCATCCGTCCGGTGGAACGCTTTACGACGTGACCCACCTTTTCACGGGCCAAAAGTGGTACAGCCAGCTGGGTATCCTCGACCTGCGCAACCGCGCCTATCTCCCCAGCCTCGGCCGCTTCCTCCAGCCGGACCCGATCGGCTTTGGCGGCGATGCAAGTAATCTCTACCGTTATTGTGGCAATAGTCCGTCGAACCTGAGTGACCCTAGCGGACTATTTTCTTTGACCGGTATTTGGACCAAGTTTTTGAAGATATTCAGCAACAACGGTATTCAATCGAGCAGTTCAAGCAGTTCAAGCAGTTCATGGTCTGCGCAGAATTCTAATGGCGACTATTACCCCGTCGCACCCGACGGTAGCAATGTGGTTCCATCGGCCACCGGACCGACTCTCACTACCGACCACGTCTACGTTTCTAGCGGAGACACCATTGGCAATCTGTGGGATCCCGGCTTCGACAGAACTGCGGGAGTAGGAGACTACAGTCCTTTCGATGGTGGCTCCCAAGGTGACGGTCGTGGTGGTGGCGGTGGCGGAGGATTCAACATCGATCCGCATCAACTCGCCTCTTACGGTCCAAGCCCAGCCGCTGGAGCTAGGATGCGGCAGTTTGCCAACGTCGTCGACGCAACGACCATTTCATACTTGGGCGGAGTTGGTGTTGCGGCAGCTGCGCCGGCCATCGGCGCAGCCTCTCTCGCTGCGGTGGAAGCTGTGCCTGCTGTTGCAGCCGCTGTTCTCTCCCAAGCACAGCCGTTAGTTACATACATCTATTTGGGCGTCGTCATTCCGACGTCAACTCTCACCGTAACAAATCCGGTAGCACATGAGCTCCTTGAAGAAGCATACGAATCTTGGAGGTGGCGGTGAAATTGACGCCAATGGGTTATTGGGTCACAAATGTGGGGACAATCGCGCTAGGTTTGATTCCAGCGGTGCTTGTTGCATACCCCGTGGCCCTAGCTTGGCCGATTATGAAAATTCCGGCGTTCCTCATAGTCTACTCATGGTGGCTTATGGGGTTAACGATAGTGGTCTGCCGGGATGGGGGCGCGCACATCGTGAAGTGGCGAAGATGGACAGAGGCTTTCAAACGGCACGCTGATTGGGCAGGATCAGTCAGACGTGAAGCGAATTTACATCCACGCATCTTAAGCAGCTTTGTGGCAGTTCTGTCAGCATTGTCGCTTGGATTTACTTGTGCTCTAATCTTCGGATTGTTGGCGGGATTGTTATGGCCCAACCTCAAGTTAGTGATTTTCTTTGCTGTCCTTCTTTGGTGGCTGGGAGTAGGCGTTTATTTCATCGTTCGGAATTGCGGCCCAGAATCTAATTGAGGGCGGGGAATCGGGGTCAGCGGAATCTTCCCGGGGTCAGAGCTTACTATCGACACAAGATTCTTGAGCAATCTTTCTGGTTTGCGTAGTCGACACCGCCTGCCTAACTTCATTTGAATGCCGCATCCTCATTCAACAGTGTCGATAGTAAGCTCTGACCCGTATCTGCTGACCCGTATCTGACGTTTCCTACGTCTCTTTCGGTGGTCAAATTGGCAAATCTTGGCCTGTGTCACTATCAATGTCCGGAGTTGATGTAATCGGAAATGCTCAGCCCAGCGCGGCGGAGCTTGCCCATAACATTCAGGGTCTAGGCTACAATGGGAGCCTAGGTTATTATGCCGGCGGTCAAGTGGCCGGGCCAGCATATGCGTCCATATTTAACCCGTTTAGTATGCAAGGAGCGGGCGCGCCGACTACTTACGGCGTAGGTTTTTTCAGTCCACAAGCGGGCGTAAGTTTGGGCTACACCTTTCAGGTGCCGACAGGCCATTAATATCTGATCCCTCTGTTCGTTGTTTTTACCGTTTTTCTTGTATTCGGACTATTGTTAACGGGATGGCCCGGTCGAGTGCGCGAATTCATTATCGATGCTTGCGTACAGGGGAAATGGGGGTTTTGGATCGGCCGAGACATCATACTGCGACGAGTCAAAGGATCAGGTTACCTCGTCGAATTACGCCTGATTGGTATAGTGTCTCTGTGTGGGGCGGGAGCTTGCGCTTGGATTTTCTTCGGAGGCAAACTTCCTTGAAGAAAGGGAATAGAGCGGCCGAATAGTGGGGTCAGAATCGGCGTGAAAGAAGGGGTCAGGAGAATATCCGATACTTGAGCACTTTTAGACAAACATTCTTAGATGACCGAACCGGTTGACCCACATCGACCATACCTTCAGCGGCCTGAACGGGGGGGTGCGGAGCTTCGACTACGGCTATGACAGCGTGAGTCGCCGGCAATATCTGCAGCGCAATGGGGGCGCGGCGGATGGCTACGGGTATGGGCAGAGCGAGCAGATTTACGACTTCCGGGTGGGCGGGACGGTGAACCTGAGCACGGGGGCAGTGACGGGGGGCGTTCTGACCCACTACGATTTCGACAAGCGCGGCAACCGCACAGGCGTGACGGCGAACGGGACCTTGACCACCTACACCACCGCCAATGATTTGAGCCAGTATCCGAAAGTGGGGGCGCAGACGGCCGGATACGACTGGAATGGCAACCTCAACACGTACAACGGGTGGACCTACGTCTATGACGGCTTGAACCGGCTGACGAGCGCGAGCGCGACCGGCAAGAGCGCGGCCTACTATTACGACGGACTGAACCGGCAGGTGAAGCGGGTGGTCGACGGGAGCACGATCTACAGCGTATGGGATGGCTGGACCCTGGCGGCTGAATATGGCCCCTCCTCGGCCCTGCTCAACCGTTACTTCTACGGCGCCGGAGGCGACCTGGTGAAGAATGACGCCAAGGGCCAATTCTACTACGCAGATGCGCAAGGCAGCACGAGCTTCGTCGCCAACACTTCGGGTCTTCTGCAGGAGCAATACACCTACGATCTCTACGGCAAACCGAGCTACCTCGATGCTGCGAAGAACGCGCTCACTGGGAGCGCCTACGGAGTGGACATGCTCTTCACCGGCCAGAAGTGGTATACCGGTTACGGCATCCTCGACCTGCGCAACCGCGCCTACTTCGTCAGCCTCGGCCGCTTCCTCCAGCCCGACCCGATCGGGTTCGGCGGCGATCCCGCCAATCTTTATCGCTATTGTGGCAATAATCCGGTGAATCGAAGTGATCTCAGCGGACTGCTCGACATAGGGGCTTTCTTCAAGAACTTACTGAGAAGTATCAACGGTATTTTCGCGGGAAGCTCCAGCAGCTCAAGTTCAAGCAGTTCCAGTAGCTCAAGCAGTTCGAATAGTGGCGAGTCGGTCACGCGCTATGGCGCACCGCCGACAGGGAGCAATATTCCCTCAACACAAACCTACACGCAGATTCCTGGGACCGATTTATTCGACCGGGTTGATCACAATGTCATCAGCGGATATTCGAACCAGGGAGCTTTCACCTCTGATGGCACGTCTATCCCCCGCGCTACCGCTGTCGACAGCGGAGGCCTTGGTGACTTCATCGGGAAAATTTGGAATATTCCGAATGACATTATCGGACTGGCCTTAGGCTATGCAGGTGTCCTTTTCGGCGGAGACGCTCCGACTCTAGGGCATAATGCGATTCAGTTCACAAACAACCCCATTTTGGGTAGGTTGCCTGGAATCACTTTCGGCAATGTATTAGTTACAATACCGATTTGCTTAATGACATTAATCCTAGCTACACTGCGAATGTTGCCTTAGGGGCCCATGAAATGGGCCATACCTACCAATATCAAATATTTGGACCTTTATTCCTTCCCTTCTACGGACTGGCCGAACCATTTCCGGGAGTGAATCCATTTGAACGTGGCGCGGACAACTATGCACTTGCACATCCTCCTGGCGGTCATTAAGAGACTCGGCACATTAGCTGCAATATCTCTGCTTTCCGGCTGCCTTCCCGTATGGCATGGCACATTCTCCAACACCTTGGATATTCCGGCTACCGTCACGGTGTTCGCTTATCCAAGTAACACCGTTTTCAGCAAGGTGGAGGTTCCACCGCATTCGACAGGACGTTGCCAGATTACATTCGGCCGAGCGGCGGTCAGTTCGGCTGCGGGAGAAGATTTGGGCGACTTGACCTTAGCCTTCACAGCGAAAGATAGGACAGACTACGCGAAGGGCGGGTTTGAGCTGTTCTTTTTGATCTCAAAAGAGGGACTCTCGCGAGTTCTACCGGAAGCGGCAGAGGATTGAGAAGCGAGGGATCGGGGTCAGAGCTTACTATCGACACAAGATTTTTGAGCAATGTTTCTGGTTTGCATAGTCGACACCGCCTGCCTAACTTCATTTGAATGCCGCGTCCTCATTCAACAGTGTCGATAGTAAGCGCTGACCCCTATCTGACGCATTTTTGCCGGGGTCAATGGCGGGGCGAAGGTCTTCAACTACACCTATGACGAGGTGGGCAACCGGATGACGGCGCAACGTGAGGGCGGGGTGATCGACTCGCTTGGCTACGACAAGAACAGCCAGATGACCAGCTACAGCCTGGGCGGAGCGGTCTCGACCTTGACCTACGATGAGAGGGTCAGAATCGGGGTCAGAGCTTACTATTGACACTCCTCGATGATCTTGTGAGAGTGCTGACATGGCCCGACCGCTCCGGATCGAATACGCGGGAGCGCTTTATCATGTGCTGAGCCGGGGCGATCGGCGCGAAGCCATCTTTCTCGATGACGCGGACCGGCGGGCGTTCCTGTGCGCGCTGGAGCAAGTCTGTGGCAAGACGGGCTGGGAGGTGCACGCCTATTGTCTGATGAGCAATCACTTTCATCTGGTCGTGGAGACGCCGCAGGCCAATCTGGCCCTTGGGATGAAGTGGTTCCTCGGCACCTACACGCAGCGCTTTAATCGGCGGCATCGGCTGAGCGGACATCTCTTCCAAGGCCGCTACAAGGCGCAGTTGATCGATGAACGCTCGGAGAGCTACCTGCGCGCGGCCTGCGATTACGTGCATCTCAATCCGGTGCGAGCGGGACTGGTTGGGCCGGGGGAGAAATTGGAGGGCTATCCGTGGAGCAGCTACGGAGCGTATCGGCATCCCAAGGAACGGCCGCCGTGGCTGCGGACCGATCGGCTGTTGGGGGAACATGGGCTGGTCGAGGATACGCCCCGGAGCAGGAGAGAATTTGAACGGCGAATGATTGTGGCGCGGGCCAGAGCAGAGGGTGAGGAAGAGGAGCAGCTGCGCGGAGGCTGGAAACTGGGGGCGGAGGATTTTGCGGATTGGCTGGCGGAGAAACTCTCCCGCGCGGGCCGGCGGGGGGAGCGCGCGTCGGAACGGGCGGAGACCGACACGGCGCTGGCGCAGCGCCTGGTGCGCGAAGCGCTCGCGGTGGTGCGGTGGCGGGAAGTGGATCTGGCATTGCAGCCGAAAGGGCACCCGGTGAAAGTGGAGCTAGCCCGGCAGTTACGCAGTCAGACGCCGATGAGTCGGCGCTGGATTGCCGAGCGCCTGCGCATGGGCAGCGCGAGTTACGTTTCGAACCTTCTTTCCAGTGTCGATAGTAAGCTCTGACCCCTATGGCTCCGCTTGAAATCGCAGGAGGAATGGGGCACCGGGCTCTATGGCGACGGCACCCATCGCACCATCAGCTACGACTACCACGGCGACGGGAACCGGGCCACGGTCACCTATCCCGGGCCGGTGCCGTATGATTAGAGTTATACGGGGCGCGATCAGCTTGCGAGTATGAGCTACTTCGGGGCCAACGTCGTCAGCTACACCTACGACGACAGCGGCAACGCGCTGACGCGCACGCCCGGGACCAACCCGGCGAGCAGCTTCATCTATGACCCGATGAACCGGGTGACGAAGATCACGCACAATTTTGCCGGGGCCAATGGCGGGGCGAAGGTCTTCAATTACACCTATGACGAGGTGGGCAACCGGATGACGGCGCAACGCGAGGGCGGCGTGATCGACTCGCTGGGCTACGATAAGAACAGCCAGATGACCAGCTATAGCCTGGGCGGAGCGGTCTCGACCTTGACCTACGATGAGAGCGGGAACCGGACCAAGCTCGTCGCAGGCGGGGTGACGACGAACTACACGCCCAACGGGCTGAATCAATACACCCTCGCGGGCTCAAATTCCCTCGGTTACAGCGGGAATGGCAACGTGACCGGCTACGCCGGCTGGACCTACAGCTACGACGCGCTGAACCGGCTAACAAGCGCGGACATCGGTGGGACGACCTCGGACTTCTACTACGATGGACTGGGACGACAGGTGGCGCGCAAGATAGGCACCGCCACGATCTACAGCGTGTGGGACGGGGCGAACCGGGTGGCGGAATATGCCCCGGGTGGGAGCGCGACAGCGCTCAACCGCTGGGTCTATGCCGGGGGCGACCTGGTGCGCAGCCCGATGCCGCAACAGATATATTATTACGCGGACGGCTCGGGGAGCACGAGCTACCTGGCCGATGGCACGGGCCTACTCCTGGAGAAATACACTTATGACGTGGGAGGCAAACCGACCTTCCTCAGCCCCGCAGGGGTCGTGCTGACGGCGGGAGGAAACTATACCGTGGACATGCTCTTCACGGGGCAGAAGTGGTATGTGGGCTACGGGATATTGGACCTGCGCGCCCGCGCCTACCTGGCCGGCCTGGGCCGCTTCCTCCAGCCCGACCCGATCGGCTTCGGCGGCGACCCCGCCAACCTCTACCGCTACTGCGCCAATAATCCCTTTAACTGCAGCGATCCTTCTGGCGAAGGCTTTCAGTACACGCAGTATGGAAACAACGTTAATTTCTACCTTCCAGTGAGCGTTTAGCGGACCTTTTGGCGGGTTTGCCCCCGGCACGGACGGTTATAATGCCTATTTGGGAAACCTGAGTGCCGAAGCAGGCTTTTATCTTGCGACCTTCTACGGCGGACAACCTGGCGGAAGGATTCCATCCGGTTTCTTATGAGAAGGAGTGACTACAGCGGGGCCCGTAGGTATACCCACCGCCCAAT
The DNA here is from genome assembly GCA_013815325.1 of Chthoniobacterales bacterium. GTDB lineage: Bacteria > Verrucomicrobiota > Verrucomicrobiia > Chthoniobacterales > UBA10450 > Palsa-1392. Next base: position 24,819 of record JACDGM010000051.1, on the reverse strand, counting down.
AAAGACCTTGTCTTGGAGTAACTTTGTCGAGCGGACGTTATTTTTGCTCTTTGCAGTTTGCTTGGCATTCTCGGCGACCGGAGCCGCCGAGGAGCCGATTCTGACAAGAATGGGGTCGCTCAGTATCTTGGCCTGTCCGACTCCACCTTGATCAAGTGGGTAAGGAAGCAAGGTCCCGACTTCGAGTTTTTCGAAGGTCACGCCTCCCCACCCTTGTCCGGCAAGGTCGAGTTGTATCTTGGATGGTATCCGGATTTCGACGCATCGGGCTTCGAGACAAAGATGAAAGGTCGGTTTGGGAAGTTTGACGTTACTTGGTACAAGAAAACGAGCAACGGACTCATCCGCCAGGAAACGGTTATACCTTTAGACGAGCATCTAAAGGCACTTATTTCGATCGAGGCAAAGCGCCAGACCAATATCGATAAACTTGCCGCTGAAGTCGCTCGAATGCCGCGATTCTCTCCCAAGTAAAAGAGGCGCGAGACAGTGGAGGAGTCGTTTGGGGGTCAGGGTGCAAATCTTGACAGAACCGGAGCGCCGGCGTCATCGCCCAAGACGGCGATCGCGCCTGAAGGCGGGGGGCAGTCGGAATCGGGGTCAGAGCTTACTATCGACACAAACTTTCGCAAGACCGCTCATCCTCACCTGCAACACGGCCAACACCTTCATCAACTTCGCCTGGTTCAATGACAGCCGCCTCAAATCGCAGGAGGAATGGGGGACGGTTAACACGTCGTATGGCGACGGGGTTCATCGCACCATTACCTACGCCTACGATGGCGACGGGAGCCGGGCCACGACGACCTATCCCGGTCCAGTCGCCTACACCTATGATTATACGGGGCGCGATCAGCTGCTGGATCTGAAGTATGCCGGGGTCAACGTCGTCAGCTATACCTACGATGACAACGGCAACCCGCTCACCCGCACCCCGGGAACGAACCCGGCGAGCAGCTTTGTTTTTGATGCCCTGAACCGGGCACAGCGTTAAGGGTCAGTGTGCAAATCTTGACAGCGCCGGAGCCGGCGTCGTCGCCCAAGGCTGCGATCACGCCGCTCGCCGCGATCTCGCCTAACGAGAATAGCTCTGGCAACGGAATGGAAATGGCAGCCGGAGGCTGTCGCGCGTAAGCTAGACGCTCGTTTCTCAGAGACGGGCCCGCGTCGCCGCAAGGTGACGCGGGCTTTTCTTCTCCCGAGGAGATGACATCCCCTGCACTGCACTAGGCCGCCGCTACACCCGCACCAGCACGCGCATCAGCTCGCGCTCTTCCCGGCCGGGATGGGTGCGCACTGGCACCCATTCGCTTTCGAGCTTAAAGCGGACGCCGAAGCGTTCCTCCAGCTCTTGCCTGCTCACCCCGTAAGGCGGCCCTTCTTCATCGTGATCCGGATTGAGGAAAAAAATCGCGAGCAGCCGGCGGCCCGGTTTGAGCAGCCTAACGATCGCTTCGACATACTGTGCGCGGCGCGCCGGATCGATCGCGCAGAAGCAGGTGTGCTCGAAGACGACGTCGAAGCGACCATTCCATTCCGCCGGCAAAGCAAAGAGATCCGCGAGCTGATATTCTTCGTTCCCCCTCTTCGGAAAGGAATTGGCCCGCGCGATCGCGAAGGGTGCGAGGTCGATTCCGACCACATGGTTCGCCGCCGTGCTGAGGGCGCGGACATCGTGACCCGAGCCGCAACCGGGCACGAAAATCTCGCCGGCGATCGGCCCATCTGTCGCCAGGAAATCACTCAGCGCCGGATGCGGCCGACCTTTCTCCCACGGTGTTTCGCGGCGCCGGTAGGCCTCTTCCCAATCGGTTTGCGTTTCTTTCATGGCTGCGGTTGACTGGCAGCTTTCCTCATGTTCCCACTCATTTCTACTCGCGCGCGCCGATGAAAGCGCTTCGCGTCGGCGTTGTCGGCGTCGGTCACATCGGAAAAAATCACGCGCGTATTTATGCCGAGAGCACGGGAGCCGAGTTCACCGCGGTCTACGACACCGATGCCGCAAACGCCGCGAAAATCGCGGCGCAATATGCCGTGCGCGCGGCTGCGTCGCTGGAGGAATTCAGCGACTTGATCGACGCGGCTTCCATCGCCACTCCGACCGATTCGCATTTCCAAATCGGGCGCGCCTTGCTCGAGCAAGGAAAGCACTTGCTTGTCGAAAAACCGATCGCCGATAAGACCGCGCAGGCGAGCGAGCTGGCCGCGCTGGCGGCGACGCGTCGTTTGGTTCTGCAGGTCGGACATGTCGAGCGCTTCAATCCGGTGCTCGGCGCGCTCGAAGCTCGGCTCTCGCATCCGCGCTTCATCGAGGCGCACCGGCTTTCGCCTTTCCCAAATCGGAGCACCAATATCGGCGTCGTCCTTGACCTCATGATTCACGATCTTGAAATTATTTTGCATCTCGTTAGGTCGCCTGTGCAGACGATCGACGCGGTCGGCGTGGCGGTCTTGAGCCGGCGCGAAGATATCGCCAATGCGCGGCTGCGTTTCGAGAACGGCTGCATCGCGAATATCACCTCGAGCCGGATCAGCCCGGAGCGGATGCGCAAGATTCGGGTCTTTCAGGAGGACGCCTATTTGTCGCTCGATTACCAAAACCAGACGGGAGAGATTTATCGACGGAGCGGCGGCGGGATCGAACGCGAAGAGGTCGAGATCGAACACGAAGAGCCGCTCAAGCGCGAGATTTTGGCGTTTATCGAATGCGCCCGTGGAGGACTGGAGCCAAAGGTGTCGGGGTTTGAAGCGACGGCGGCGCTCGAGTTGGCGCTGGAGATTACAAAGAAGATTGGAGACGCGCCGTTTAGCGGATGAGCGGGGAGGACAAACTGGACTCGCCGCGGCGAGTCCTGGGTGGTGTTCCCATATCGCCCATGAATCTCTACTTCCTCGCCGGCGAAGCGAGCGGCGACAATCACGGAGCGGCGCTCATGCAATGGTTGCGGGCTTTCCAGCCTAACGTTCGCTTCCTCGGCCGCGGCGGACCGCAGATGAAACAACTCGCCGGTGGCGAGTTCGTGAACTGGATCGACCAAGCTGGCGTCGTCGGGCTCTGGGAAGTGGTGAAGCATTACCCCTATTTCTGGCGGCAAATGCAAAAGACGCTCGACGAAGTGGCCGTGAGCAAACCCGACGCTGTCATCCTGATCGATTACCCGGGTTTTAATCTGCGGCTCGCGCGCGCCCTGCGCCGCCGCTCGTTAGGCGAAAAAATCATCTACTACATCAGCCCGCAAGTCTGGGCCTGGAATCGCAGACGCATTCCCAGGATGGCGCAGTGGCTCGACCTCATGCTCTGCATTTTTCCCTTCGAAGCGGAGCTCTACGAGCAGTCCGGGCTGCATACGATTTTTGTCGGGCATCCCATGATCGAGACCCTCGCAGCGAAGCGCGTGACAGCGCCGCGCGATCCGAATCTCATCGGGCTTTTCCCCGGCAGCCGCGCGCGTGAGGTGTCCAAGTTGATGCCGATTCTCCTCGAGGTGATGCGCCATCTCCACTCCCAGCGCCCCGCTTTGCGCTTTGAAATCGCCGCGGCGTCGGATGCGCTCGCGCGCCAAATCCGGCACGACCTGCAGCCAGTTGGCGACTCGTTAGGCCAAATCGCGGTCCTGCTCGGGGAAGCCGCCCAGACTATGCAGCGGAGCGCGGCCGGCGTGGTGGCCTCCGGCACCGCGACCCTCGAAGCGGCTTTTTTCCGGTTGCCGTTTGTGCTCGTCTACAAGGTCGCCGGACTGACCTATCTGGCCGGCCGAATCCTGATTCGCGTAAAACATCTGGGCATGCCTAACGTTCTCGCGGACCGCGAAATTGTTCCGGAGTTCATCCAGGAAAATGCCCAACCCGACGCGATCGCAACCGAGCTGCTGCGCCTGCTCGACGACCCGGCTCGTCGTGCGCAGATGATCGCCGATTTCGACACTGTGGTCGCCAAACTCGGCAAAGGCGGCGCAGGCGAAACCGCAGCCCGCGCCATTCTCGACGCGGTCGCCCCCACAACTTGAGTTCTACGGAAGAGAGAGTTTCGCGTCTCCACGCCGGACGGCTGATTGATCTGCACTTCGATCTGCCGCTCAGCCTGTTTTTGAGCCGGCCGCGCCGGAATGTGATTGCGGCCGACTTCCTGCCGGAGTTTGAAGCGGGCGAAATCGGTCTGCTCGGCGTTGCGCTTTACATCGAGGTTCAATACGTGCCCGATCAGGCGTTGCGCGTGGCGCTCGATCGGGTCGCGCTGCTCAAGGTGGAGTTGGAAAGCACGTCGCGGCTCGTGCTCTGCAAAACGTCTGCCGAGATCGAGCAGGCCCAGGTTTAAGGACGAATCGCACTCCTTCTCACGATGGAAGGGGCCGAGCCATTGTGGGACGATCTCAATCTGTTGCGCATTTTTACGAGCTGGGTTTGCGCTCCCTTTCGCTCACGCACGCGAGGGTGAACACGGCGGCGGCGGGCGGGATCTTTGCCGCCAGCGGTTCGCCCTCCACCGGCCTAACGACGTTCGGCCGCGAACTGGAGCAGGAATGCGAACGGCTCGGGATCCTGCTCGATCTGGCGCATATCAATCCGGCCGGCTTCGAGGAAATTTTCTCCCTAACGACCAGGCCGCCGATCGTTTCCCACAGCAACGCGGAGAGGGTTTGTCGCGCGCGGAAAGCCGCATGTATATTCTTGTGAGACTCCAGTCGCGTGCCAACTGAACTAAACAAAATTCTAAATTTCATCGACGGGCAGTTCGACGGGCCAGTCGGCGGCAAATATCTCGACAACATCGAACCGGCGACCGGACAGCCGTACTCACAGGTGCCGGATAGCGACAGCCGCGATGTCGACCAGGCAGTGGCCGCTGCTGAAAAGGCTTTCCCTGAATGGTCGGGCACATCGACGGCGGAGCGTTCGCGCGTTCTCCTGCGCATTGCCGATCTCATCGAACGCGACCTCGAGAAATTCGCACGCGCGGAATCGGTTGATACGGGCAAACCACTCTCGCTCGCGCGCAGTCTCGACATCCCGCGCGCGTCGAGCAATTTTCGCTTCTTCGCCACCGCGATCCTGCACACGGAGAACGAGGCGCACGTCATGGACGGCGTGGCTTTCAATTATACGCTGCGCCAGCCGCGGGGGGTGGTGGGCTTGATCTCGCCGTGGAATCTACCGTTATATTTGCTCAGTTGGAAGATCGCGCCCGCGATCGCGGTCGGGAATACAGCCGTCGCGAAGCCGAGCGAGTTGACGCCGATGACGGCGTTCCTGCTCTGCGAAATTTGTCGCGAAGCCGGCTTACCTAACGGCGTCCTCAACATTGTGCATGGCACCGGGCCTAACGTTGGCTCGGCTATCACCGCGCATCCGAAAGTCGGAACGATCTCATTCACGGGCGGCACCGTGACCGGGCGGAAAGTGGCGGAAGCGGGCGCGCCGCTTTTCAAAAAGATCTCACTTGAGCTTGGGGGTAAAAACCCGAATATCATCTTTGCCGATGCCAACCTCGACGCCGCGATTGTAGGAAGCCTGCGCTCGTCTTTCGCGAACCAGGGCCAGGTCTGCCTCTGCGGATCGCGCGTCTTTGTTGAGCGGTCGGCCTATGATGAGTTCGTTAGGCGCTTCGTCGAAAAAACCGCGCAGCTTCAGCTGGGGGATCCGCTCGAATCCACCACCGACCAGGGCGCGATCGTTTCGCGAACGCAGCTCGAGAAGGTAAAATTTTACGTCGGCCTCGCGCGGGAGGAGGGCGGCAAAATCACGGTCGGTGGATCTGCGCCACCGCCGCCTAACGACCGTTGCCGCGACGGCTTTTTCTTCCCGCCTACCGTCATCACCGGGCTGCCGGTTGCTTCCCGGGTGAATCGCGAGGAGATTTTTGGCCCGGTGATAACGATCACCCCTTTCGAGAGCGAAGAGGAGGTGATCGGCTACGCCAACGACAACGAATACGGCCTTGCCTCGAGTGTTTGGACGCAAAACCTGAATCGCGCCCATCGCGTCGCCGAACAAATTCACACGGGAACGGTCTGGGTAAATTGCTGGCTCGTGCGTGACTTGCGCGTCCCGTTCGGCGGCATGAAACAAAGCGGCGTTGGCCGGGAAGGGGGCAACGAAGCGCTGCACTTTTTTACCGAGGCGAAAAACATCTGCATCGCGAAGTAACTCTCAGCGTTCCCGATTACCTAAGGAAACTATGTGCCGAAACATCAAAACTCTGGATAACTTTATGCCTCCAGCCACCGCGGAAGAGATACGGGCGTCTTCTCTTCAGTTCGTTCGCAAGCTGAGTGGCTTCACGAAACCTTCAGTGGCAAATGAAGAAGCTTTCGACCGTGCGGTGGACGGCGTGACGCAGATCGTGGAAGAGCTCCTTCACTCGCTGGTTACTCATGCCTCGCCACGAGATCGCGCAGCAGCGGCGGCTAAAGCCCGTCTCCGATCGGCGAGGCGTTTTTCTCCGGCAGCCCGCGCCTAAATGCAAGTTTGATGGACGAGTCTTTCGAGAGCGCGCGGGCGGCTGAACCGGTCGGCGCTTTCCCGCATGCACGACGCGTGGGAAGCCTGCTCTTTCTTTCTGGGATCGGGCCGCGCGTTCGCGGAAGCAAGGAAATCCCCGGCGTAACTCTCGATACGGATCGTAACATCGCGAGTTATGACATCGAAAAACAGTGTCACGCCGTTTTTGAAAACGTCCGCCTCGTCCTCGAAGATGCCGGCGCAGCCTGGAACGACATCGTCGATGTCACAGTTTTCCTGACTAACATGAAGCAGGACTTTGCGGTTTTTAATCGTATTTATCCCGAATACTTCGCCGGGGCGGGCAAACCTAATCCGACGCGGACGACGGTCGAAGTCGGCGCGTTGCCAACTCCGATCGCGATTGAGCTCAAAGTCATCGCAGCGGTCGGATAGAGTTACTCCTGCTCGAAGCGCTCGATCTCAGCGAGTAACGCTTGCGCGCGCGTGACACTGCGGCCGGTGGAACTGGCGTCGAGCTTTTCCCCGCCGGGTCGACGCCGCGAGGCGATAATCCCCAAGAGGACTGCCAGACAAACGACACTGCTCAGGAAGAACCAGCCCACAACTTCGGGGGCCCGCTGCCAGACATCGGCCCCCAGTCCATGAAAGATCAGGAGCACCAGCGGAACCCAGATGAAGCAGCCCGCGACAGCAAACCAAAGGGCGCAGCGTAGGTGCCAATCGCGCAGACCTGCTATCTGCTTCTGAAGCGCTAGCACGGGCGCGCCGTAGTCCAGACGCTGAATCAGGAACAGGTCCCGCGCTGCAAAGACGATTAGCATGACGCCATAGGCGTGGAGAGAAATGCCGTAGAACATTAGGTGCGCGACACCTATGTGGTCGAACCAGAAACTGCCCCCGCAGATGGAAAGGAGCAGGCCGCAGATAATTTGGATGACCTGGCCGATCACAAGCGGACGAAACCCTGAGCGGAGGCGCTCGAGTTTGGATTCGCGAGACTGATGAAAAGCGAGCGTGTGCTGCCGTTCGAGAGTTCGGTTAAGCGTTTGCCAGGTTGATTTGAGATCGTCGAGTTCGGTCATGGATTTTGGCGCTTGAGTCTCAGCATCTCCTCGCGGACACGCTGCTTGAGGCGGTGGAGTTTGGTCGCGACATTGGTCTCGGAGATGCCGAGGACCGCGGCGATTTCGCGGTAGCTATGGTCATCCAGGTAAAGAAGCATCAAGCCCCTATCGAGCGGCCCAAGCGACGCGATTACTTGCTGCAAGAGCAGAATGCGGTCGTCCGGTTCCGCGCTTCCGGCGGATTCGTCCACTAACTCAATTTCGTTTTCGTCGAGCGACACAGTTTGGCGGGCCGGATGCGTGTTGCGGCGCAGGAACGAAATCGCCACATTCAAGGCGATGCGATACATCCAGGTCGAAAAGGGGCGATCGGGTGAGTAACGCTTGTAAGCTTTCCATAATTGCAGCGTGATCTCCTGCCTGAGGTCATGCCGATCGGCTAGTCCAGTACTATAGCTGGCCGCTACCTTGTGGATGATTCCGCCGTGCTCCTCGAGCAGATGGAGGAACGTTTCTTTGTCTTCCACGGTTATGAAAGTAGTCGCGGCATAATCGAGCATTTTGGGCGGGCATGGAATCATTCGTTACCAGAGTGATTCGCGGAACCGTGCAAAAAATCCCAAAGAATCCTTCGCTCTGCTCACCGCGGCAGATTTTTCAACGTCCTCCAGAGCGGGTCATGCACTTTGAACCCGTAGAAGCATGGCGTGTAACTCGGCCGTGCCGTCCAAAGCATTCGGAACTGCAACCCGCAGGAGCTCTCGGAGGCGCGAAGATATCTCCTAAGTAACCATGTTAAACGCCCCATGCTGGCCACGCAGACTGCTTCGCACCGTAGCAGGGGCGGCTTCCTTCTCGAATTCAACGAACAAATGTCTGTCGACGAGCAGACCGATGTTGGCATTGAGCTGCATCAGTTCCCGATACAACGTTTCGTAGGGTGAGCCGGGAATGTGGTGGTCCCGGCGGACACGGTTCCGATAGGTCCACCAATTTGTGAGGAGAATTAGGGGATAAGCAAATGGCAATAGCACCAATGAAGTGGTCGAGGCCTTGGTGAAAACGAACTGCTTGATCCTGAATCCTGAAAGCCTTGCGAGCAGTCGCAGTTTTTGGATTCCGAGAAGAAACAGGTGTCCAAAGTAAACCTCATTGCTGCGCGATTGGTCCGCCATCCAGATGGAATCGATCTCATTTGGCGGCATCGTCTTCAAGAGGTATTCAGTCTCGAAGAGAAAGTAACTCAGCTTTGATTTAAGGTTGGAGTAGTTAGGCGTGGTAATGAATAAGGAGCCGTTTTTTTTAAGCACACGATTGAACTCCTGTAACGCGCGGTATTGATCGCTGAAGTGCTCAATCCCTTCCTGACAAAAGACGATGTCTGCGAACCCATCCGGCACCGGCAGGCCTTCGATAAGATTGGCCCGCACGCAGGCCAGGCCTTTAACCGTGAAGTATTCGGGAAAAAGATCGTACGCGTGCACCTCGGCGCCCGCGTCCCGCAGAGCCTTGGAAGTGGCTCCGGACCCGGCCGGTATATCGATCACCACTTTGTCAACGAACTCCTCGCGATGCTGCAGGATGTAGCGCTTAACGTAAAACTTTATGCTGACCGGATTATCCTCGTACTGCATGAACTCGCGCGCAAGGTAAGGAGAGTTCAGGGACCGTAAAGAGCAAAAGCGGCTGGCACGCTCTTGCCACGCCGCAAATTTCGTCGTAGGCGGTTGAACGTTTTCCGCTGAATTATGCCCATGACTTTTTCCGCTGACGAAGAGTTTGCCCTGCAACTGGATGGCGAAGATGCGCTCGCTGATTTTCGCGATCGTTTTCACATTCCTTGCGGCGCGGAGGGCCGGCCGCTGATTTATTTTGTGGGCAATTCACTCGGGCTCATGCCGAAGACGACGCGGCAAATCGTCAATCAAGAGTTGGATGACTGGGCGAGGCTGGCGGTGGACGCCCACCTCGACGCGGCGACCCCCTGGTATTCCTATCACGAGACCTTGCGCGAGCCGGCGGCCCGGCTCGTCGGCGCCCAGCCTAACGAAGTCGTTTGCATGAACAGCCTGACGGTGAACCTGCACCTTTTGATGGCCACTTTTTATCGCCCAAGGAAAGGGCGCTGCAAGATTATGATGGAAGAGCCGGCCTTCCCTTCAGACACCTATGCGATCAAATCGCAGATCGCGCATCACGGCTTCGACCCGGAAGAATCTCTCGTCCTGGCGCGCCCGCGTGTAGGAGAGTTTGCCCTGCACCAGGAAGACATCGAGGCGGTTCTCAAAAAACAGGGCGAGCAAATCGCGCTCGTCCTCTTCGCCGGGGTAAATTTCTTCACCGGGCAGCTCTTCGATATCGCCCGGATCACGTGGCTGGCGCAGGAGCGTGGGTGCATTGCCGGCATCGATCTCGCGCACGCTGTGGGCAACGCGCCTCTGGCCTTGCACGATTGGAACGTCGATTTCGCCGTCTGGTGTTCCTATAAGTATCTCAACTCCGGGCCGGGCGCAGTGGCGGGCGCCTTCGTGCACGAGCGACACGCGCGTGATCGCGACTTACCGCGCTTCGCCGGCTGGTGGGGTAACGATCCGGCAAAGCGTTTTCGTATGCAGCTCGAGCCGGACTTCGTGCCGGTGCCATCCGCTGATGCCTGGCAGGTTAGCAACCCGCCGATCCTCGCGATGGCGCCGCTGCGAACTTCGCTTGCACTCTTTGATGAAGCAGGCGGGATGGAAGCGCTGCGGGCGAAATCAATCCGGCTCACCGGCTATTTTCAGTTTCTGCTCAAGCGCGAGACTTCAGAGCTGTTCACAGTTATCACTCCGCACGAGACTAACGAACGCGGCTGTCAACTCTCCATCCTTGTCCACGAACGCGCCAAGGAACTCTTCCAGAAACTTGAGGCCGCGGGGGTGAAGTGTGACTTTCGCGAACCAAACGTCATCCGCGCCGCGCCAACACCGCTTTACAACACCTTCCACGAAGTCTGGCGCTGCGCGAAGGTTCTCGTGGAGCACAGCTAGCGCTATTCCACCTCGCGTTACTCCAGCGCGCGCTGTATCAGCCTGGACATGACGAAGCATGTCCCTCTGGAGGGAGGCGCTCCCGACTCCGCCGACGGGCTACGCCGTGGCGAGTCCGCGCGTCCAGTTTCTTCTCGCCAGGCATCGGCCTTGGTTTAACCGGTAAAGGACTCTAGCCGAGTAACTGTTTCAAGCAGTTGATCAAACCTGGGATTGGGAAAGGCTTCACCAGGAACTTGACCTCCTGTTCGATGAGAAAGTGTCTGATCGCCGGATCCGTGGCGTAACCGGTGATGAAGATAAAACGGTCCGCCAGGGAGGGCCGCATTTCCTTTGCTTGGAGATAGAATGCGTCGCCCCGAAGATTGGGCATTTTCAAGTCGCAGATCACGGCATCGTAGTCGTGCGCCTTAACTTTCAGAAGCGCTTCCTCGCCATCATGGGCGACGTCCACGAGGTAATTTTCATCGGCCAAAATCCATTGCAAAGCGGAGGCGAGCTGCTGGTCGTCATCGACCACCAGAACGGCTTTGAGCTCGTAAGTTTTCCCCCGCTCTGGGCCTTCTGGTTGCGATTGAGGGTTCATAACAGCGGACTTTTAGTTAGCAGTCGAAGTGCCAAGCGGCGCCGAGGCCGGTCCGGGTGAGGATGCCGCAACTCTCAGCGCTTGGCAAATTGCCGGAACTGGCCACGGTAGAGCCTGCATGGGTTCCAAATTTGCCCTCATCGGTAGTGGTCTGGCCGGGGGATTACTCGCTGGTTTCCTCGGTCGCCGCGGTTATGAGGTCGACCTCTTCGAGCGCCGGCCCGATCCGCGAGCGGGTAATACGGTCGGCGGGCGCTCCATCAATCTTGCACTCTCGACCCGCGGGATTCATGCGCTGCGGCAGCTCGATCTCGCCGATGAAGTTTTGCGACACGCCATCCCGATGCGCGGCCGGATGATCCACGACAAGGCCGGCACGTTGCACTTTTCGCCCTACGATCGCGATCCGAACAAGTGCATCAACTCCATCGGACGTGATGTATTAAATACCATAGTCATTCAAGCCGCGCAGCGTTACGCAAACGTGCGGGTGATGTTCAACCAACGCTGTACCGATGTTGACCTTAACGCGCCCGCCGCGCATTTGGTTCAGAGCGAAACGAACGTTCCGAGCACAGCGCGGGCTGACGCCATTATAGGAGTTGATGGCGCCTTCTCGGCCGTGCGCGGAGCGATGCAACGGCTGAGCCCGTTTAAGTATAGCCAGAGTTATCTGCCACATGGTTACAAGGAGCTGACAATCCCGCCCTCGGTTGAAGGCTCGTGGCAGATGGAAAAGAACGCGCTTCATATCTGGCCGCGCCGAAGTTTCATGATGATTGCCTTGCCCAATCCGGACGGCTCTTTTACCTGCACGCTCTTCTGGGAGTTTGAGGGTCCGTGTAGTTTCGCGACCACTCAGACGGACGACGAAGTGCGGAGCTTTTTCGACGAGGAATTTCCCGATGCCGTCGCGCTCATGCCGGCGCTGCTCGACGACTTTAAGAGGAACCCGACCGGCTCACTCGTAACGATTCGCTGCGCACCGTGGTATTACGAAGACAAGGTCACGCTCCTTGGGGACGCCTCTCACGCGGTGGTGCCGTTTTATGGCCAGGGGATGAATGCCGCCTTCGAAGACTGCGTCGTCTTGGACGAATGCCTGGCCGAGTTCCCTAACGAACGTAAGCGGGCCTTTGCCGAGTATTTCGACCGGCGCAAGGAAAACGCCGATGCCCTTGCCGACCTCGCGCTGCATAACTTCATCGAGATGCGCGACAAAACTGCTTCGCGCGTATTCCGGGCGAAGAAGAAGCTCGAGCACACCCTCGAAGGATGGCTTCCAGGGGTTTACCTGCCGCTTTATACCATGGTATCTTTCACTCGCATCCCATATGCGGAAGCCGCGCGGCGTGCCCTACGGCAGGATCGTATCGTTTATACCGGTTTGCTCGTCCTTGTCTTCGTCGTCGTGACCCTACTCATTGGCGTGCTACGACGTATCTCCGGGTAGCGCCTTCTTAACCATGCGCCTTTCGCATAAGCTTAAGAAGCTAATGAACCCGCTCGTTCTACGCAGCGCGCGCCAGCACATCGGTGTTGTCTTGCTGAGCCGGCGCTTCGTCTTCTCCCTCGACGAGGCCATCTTTAAGGCGATCGATCGGGATAAGTTTCAGGCAATTTACGATCGACATGCGGTGGCGGATCCAGGGGATACTTGGCCGAAGTACCTCGATCTCAACAGATGGATCCGGACCAATCTGCAACGAGTTCATGAGCTCGATCTCGACTGGGGTCGGCGGAAACAGATTCTCGATATCGGTTCGGGAGCCGGTTACTTTCTTTTCATCTGCAAGTGGCTTGGGCATGACCCGCTCGGGCTCGACCTCGACGAGTTGCCGATGTATGGGGAAATGACTCGGATGCTCGGGATCCCGCGGATCATCTGGCGGGTAAAGGCTTACGAGCCGCTGCCCCCCTTCGATCACAAATTCGATCTCATTACCGCTTTTATGATCTGCTTCAACGGCCACAAGAGTCCCACCCTTTGGGAGCCAGCGGAATGGTCGTTTTTCCTCGATGATCTTGAGACGCGGCTCAAGGGGGGCGGCCGGATCCAGCTAGGCTTCAATCGGGAGAATGATGGCCGCTTCTATCCCGAAAACGTTCGCCGATACTTTCTTGAGCGGGGCGGGGTGATCGACGAACAGCGGGTTACCTTCCGGCCGGGCCTCTCCCATGCTCGTTAGGTGAAGGTCGCCATCGTGGCGAGTCCGCATGTCCAGGCCCTACCACCGCGGTTTCGCTTTCTTTGGCAGAGTCAACTAGAGCGTGTCATGCACTTTTGCAGAGGAGCAGGTAGCGCCCGGGTAGCGCACACGTTTGAAAGCCCGGCCTCGCTCGCTAGGCGCGCTGCGTTACGGCGTGTGCCGGTCGCGCTGATTTAGCGCGACGAACTTTTCCTTCCCCCATCATTTTCGTGCGCTCGCCGCGTCTTGGGAAAGTTCGCGACGGTGCAACACCGTCGCCAGCACGCGCCGTAACGCAGCTCGCACAGCGAGTGAGGCCGGGCTTTCAAACGCATGCGAGACGTCCAACCGCAGAAGCTCGTCAGCGATGAGGGAACCCCCTCTCAGGGAATAAAGTCCATGACACCCTCTAGGGGAGGGAGGTGCCTATGCCCCGCTTCACCAGGTTCGCGTCCATTCTGTCGATCGTACCGTTCGCGTTTACATCTTCGTGGAAGTTCGACGCGTCAGTCGTTTTCCCCTGGTCCGCCTTCACCTGATTGAAATCTGTTCTAGTCACAGAACCATCGCCGTCCACATCGCCAAGTAAAAGACCGATGGTGACAGACGCCGAAGGCAGCGTGTTCGACTGGGTATCGGTAACATTCGTTAGAGTCACAGTCAGGTCCTGCGCGTTGCAGGTTACGCCGGTCAGGTTAACCACCAATCGGTCGCCGCTAATCCTCGTGCTGGAAACAGTCCCGCAGCTGGTGGCGACTCCGCCAACGGCGTTCAAGCTGTTATTGAATAGGAAATCGACCTCATAATCGCCTGCCCGGCCGCCGCTCCGGTCTTCGATTCCAGGCGTCCCGGTCAGCGGCAAATCGATGCCGAACCCACTTTTCACTGACGCCGCGCTCGTCAGGGTAAGTTCGCCGCCTCCAGTGGGAGCGACCCGCACATAGTAGATGTCTTCCTCGCCATTAAAGGTAGCCGTGTAAGCGACATTACCGCCCGTGTTATCGGATACGATAGTAATGTAATCACCCATTTTATTCTGGTTCGGATAGCCCAGGAACGGATTGAAAGAGTTACTCACCGCCACGTTCGGCGCCCAGGTGACCCCGGCGTCCACGCTGTAGGAATAAAAGAGCTGAGAATCGGTGTTATTCGCGGCATTGCGGCTATCCAGCCAAACGCTGTCGATGCGACCATTAGGCGCGACAGCGAGTGTGCCAAACCAATGCCATTTATTGTGGTTAATCGGATCGTCGTTGACCCGGAGCGGCGTGCTGAAGGTGCGGCCGCCATCGGAGCTGCGGACGAACATGACATCGCTTCCATTACTCGCGCCAGTCGGCTGCACGCTCGCCAGCATGTAAACGTTATCCCTTGTCGCGAGGCTCGAATGGTCCACCGCCAGAAACACTTGTCCAACCAGGCCCACAGGATTGATTGGCTCGCCGAAGCCGATGTCGCCGCCTAGATTCACCGCGGTGCTTTGATCGAAGGCCGGAGTGAGCGCCGCGTTTTTCGCATCGGTCGAGCGTTCGCACCAGATTTGCCCGGTGTTCAGATTCACCCCGCCGATAAAGAGATTGCCAGCCGTATCGACGTCCTGTGTTCCCCAGGAGGGAGAGTTAGGAATATTGATTGGGTTGAGCCAGGTGAACCCGCCATTGGTCGAACGGCTGAATTGCCGACCGCCATAGTTATTCCCGCCTGTGCTCCAGCTCTGATATTGAAAGCCATGCCCGGTGCTGCTGGTGTTATCGATCGTGAACCACTGCTTGTCGCCGCCGGTCGCGGGGGCCAGCCGAGTCCAGGAGATGCCGCCGTTGAGCGAGCGCCACATGTCATCGAAGAATGTCTCGAGCAAGCTGAGATAGAAAAAGCCACCGGTGCTATCGGAAGCGAGGACCGGGTCACTGCGAAAGACATTGTTCTCGAGGATGCCGGGAAACGCCCACGAGGCGCCGCCGTTCCTAGTATAACCCCAACCGGCCTGCCGGAAATTGGAAGCGACGCTATCAAACTGCCGCCAGCCGATGGCCATCCGGCTGCCATTGGTCGGATCGACACAGATCGATGGTTCGTTCGCGGCGTCGCCAGTGATATTCAAGCCATTCGAGGACACGTTTACCTGGGTACTGGTGAAAGAGTCGCGCTGCGAAACCATGCGAGGCGAAGTCCCGCTGCGCCAGACGTAAATCGGGGAGTCGCCATATTTTTCCAGCTCCCCGGTCGGGAGAGGTTTGTGTTTCACGGCCTGGCCGGATCCGATCGTTAGGCTGGAAAACAAAATAAGACTGCCGAGAAGGCTTGCCGGTGCAACGCTAAAACTTTTCAAATTGTGTGGAAACATGGGATCGAAACTGACCAAGTCCAAGGCGGTTTGTCAAGACACTGATTTGTGAGGGAGTCCACGGCTCGGGTGAATCCGCAATGGAGTTCGAGCGAAGTCGCTGCTAATCTGAGATCCCATGAGTAACTCTCCGCTTACCTTTGAAGCAACCGACTTCTACCAGCTCGACGACCTGTTAACCCTCGAAGAGCGCCGCCTTCGCGATCAAGTGCGCGACTGGGTACAAGAGCGTTTTCTGCCAGTCGTGCGGCAACATTATCGCGACGCCACTTTTCCGATGGAGCTAGTGCCGGAGCTGGCTCAACTTAGCGTTTTTGGCCCCACCATCAAAGGCCATGGCTGCGCCGGACTTGGGAGCCTGGCCGCCGGACTCATCATGCGGGAACTAGAACGCGGCGACAGTGGGCTGCGCACCTTCGCCTCGGTGCAAGGTTCGCTCGCGATGATGGCGATCGATCTCTTCGGCTCCGAAGAACAAAAGAGCCGCTGGCTGCCGGCGATGGCACGAGGCGAGAAGCTTGGTTGCTTTGCCCTGACGGAGCCTTACTTTGGATCCAATCCTGCCGGGCTGCGCTGCCGGGCCTCTAAGACAGGTGAAGGTTATAGACTTAGTGGAGAGAAAAAGTGGATTGGTAATGGCACCGTCGCTGACGTGGCGATAGTCTGGGCGAGAATCGATGGCGAAGCCGGCCTCGACCCGGAAAGCACTGGCGCGATTCGTGGCTTCCTTGTAGAAAAAGGTAACCCCGGTTTCAGCGCGACGCTGATCGAAGGCAAACTCTCGCTGCGCGCGGCTTTGACGGCGGAGCTGGCATTCAATGACTGCCTCCTGCCGGAGAGCGCGCTCCTTCCCCAGAGCGATGGGCTGCGCTCGCCGCTCACATGCCTTAACCACGCGCGTTATGGGATAGCCTGGGGAGCGCTCGGTGCGGCGATGGCCTGTTACGACGAGGCACGGCAGTACGCGATCGGCCGCGAGCAATTTGGTCGACCGATCGGCAGCTTTCAGTTGGTGCAGGCGAAACTGGCGCGCATGCTCACCGAGATCACCAAAGCCCAGCTGCTCGCTATTCGTCTCGCGCAGCTAAAGGACGCCGGCACCGCGCGGCATTACCACATCTCCATGGCCAAGATGAACAACGTCGAGATAGCTCTCGACATCGCCCGCACCGCGCGCGACATCCTCGGCGCCGTCGGCATCCTTGATGAGCACCAATGCTTCCGGCATATGTGTAACCTGGAAAGCGTTAAGACCTACGAAGGGACGCACGACATCCACCTGCTCGTGCTCGGTCAACAGATCACTGGGATACCGGCCTTTGCTTGCTAGGGTATCTCACAGGAGTGCGACTTTCCCGGGTCACCGCCGCGTCACGACTGAATCTCAACCAGCCATAACAACAAAAAAAGTCACTTACAGGAGAGAGAATTTGACGCCGTGATGGGCGCAGTTAGTGAAGCGTAGAGGGGAGGAGGGCCTGCACCGTATTCAATAGAAAAGCCGCACCACCACCGTCTCCCTGCGAAGTACCGTCCGGGCCAAAGACAATGTTCCCATTGTCGGCGCCCGCGAAGCTGCCAAAAGTAACCGTGACGAAACCAGCGTGATCAGCCGTGATCGCGGACACATTGATGGACGGCGAACCTTCGCTGAACGTCGTCACGCTCAGGATCCGCTTTTCGACCTTAACCCCGAGCGGGCTCTGGTTCGTACCGAGATAGAGGAACCGACTGTTTGCCGCCATTGAAGCGCGGGCCGTAGCGCCGCCCGCTATCGGCAGACTCACGGTCTTGGCTAAGATCACATCCACGGTATCGAATCCCGCAGCGATCATGTCGGTCTTAGTGTAAACAAAAAGAGTGACCCCGATCCGATTGCTGCCGCTGGCGACGTCCAGGACGTAAATCGCGCGAGTCACCGTATTCGTAGTGACATCAGTCTTTGGTTTGCCTTCCAGCAAGGCTCCTATCTTGCCAAAGGGACCCAAGTTCCCTGCCCCGTAGCAGCCCTCGGAGCCGCCAGTGGACCCACAGACGATCCAGCTCAAGACGGTTTGCGCAGGGTCCAGGCCGTAACTCGTGTATAACCCTGCATCGAGTTGCGAGCCTGCTGTCGCCGGGTCGAGATCGCTTCGGCCATAGCTGAAGTGAGTGCAGATCAACATAGTCGCGACAGCTATTGTTGAGGAAAGTTTTGTTCTCATTCTTGAGCTCTCATAGCAGATGCCCCCAGGAAAGACAAGAACATTATGCCACCGCAGAGCCTGCTCTCAGCGCGAACCGCCGCCAGGGCGTGCCCCCAGCTCACGGTTTGCTGCGGCAACCAGGTCGAGAACAAATGATCGGTCATTCTCGAAGCTAATGTTCATATGCGCCTCCTGACTCGCGTGATCGAAAACCCAAAAGGCCGATAAAGGAACATGGCCCTGCTTGATCGCCTCTAGATACTCGTTTGCCTGGGCACGATTCTGCGTGGGGAATTCTCCGATGAACAATGGCTTGCCTCCCTCCGCGGCCGCGGTGGCGAAGCGAGCTATGAAGTGTGACACCGTCTCCGGCCCATAGGGCGCCAGCTTTCGCGGCTTCGTATAGATGTGCACCGATGTGAGATCCATCGGGTCGGGAGTTTGCATCGCTAACATCTCGTAAGTCTGCGCCGCGCTGTCACGTTGCCGTGGCTGACCGTGCGCACCATGCCAGGCCCCTGGGCGGGGAGTGCTCGTGCCAGGATCAATTACGCGTGAGGCATCGATGCTTCGCACCGTCTGCGCGAACGTCCGGTAAGCATTGGTTAATTGCTCAAAAGTCAGTCTCCCGCCCCCTTCTGGTTCCACCGTCTCCGCGTCTCGCGAAAAGAAGCCGCGTTCCGTATTTTGACCCCCAGGCGACAGAGCAACACCTAGATTGGCTTCGTTGCCGAATTCCCAGCCCCAGATCGCGGGAGAGTCTTTGTAACGTTCAACCACTTCCTTTGTATAACGCTTTATGAAAGCGATCGATTTGCTCTTGGGATCACCTAACTGCGGCGGTGACTCCCCTACCAGCCGGGGCACTGTCCCGAGCTTCCAGAAGAGCGATGGAATAAGGCCGATCCGATGCTGCTCCGCCGTGTGGACAACCAAATCCAGGCGCCGAAAATATTCGGCGCGATCTTGCAGATAAAGCTGCCAATTCTGCGGCCGGAATCCGCCCGCCCGGAAACGTACGAAAGGGATCCCTTTCTTCGCCAGTAGCCCCAGGTTAGTTAAGGAAGAAGAGTCATCTTTGTTCTGAACCAAACGCCCGAAAAGGGTGTCATAGTTAGCCCCAATGCCTGCATACGGTTTGCCCTCTCGCATCAAAGTACCGTGGCGAACGTAAAGCCCCATCGGTTGACCGCTCTTCTCGGCCGCATCTGCGCCCCTGGTTACGCAGAAAATCAGGCAGCAGCAAAAAACGGTGACAGCAACCCTTCGGCTTAGTGAACCGCACAACCCTGCGGCGCGAACAAAAGTCTTCATAGATGTGTGGGCTTGAAACGCGCTCACTCCCGCAAAACGCCGCGCTTCCAGCTATTATGATCCGCCAAGCTCGGTCCCCGCGCAACCGGTGCGGGTGTAGCGCCTGCAGGCTTGGTTAGCGGCGGCGGCTATCAGTCCTCGGCCCAGTTAATCTTACCCGTATCGAGAACATAGATGGCGTAAACAATCCGCACCTCCCCGGCAAGGGCGCCAAAGCGCCGCCTTCGCCTTAATCTCATCCGCCACCTCGCGCGCGTTTTCGCTGATGGCCGCGGCCAGCGCGTCTCCTCGCTTGCCCTTGGCGGCTTTGATCGCGGACTGAATGTCGCGGACCAATGATTGGATGTGCCCGGGCGCGTGGTCACTCTCCAAGGCAGCCATGACTGCCCCGCAACGTGAATGTCCCAGAACTACGATCAGGCGCGCGCCCAAGTGCGCCACCGCGTATTCGATACTGCCCAAGGCATGGTCGTCGACCAGATTGCCAGCGGAGCGAACGACGAAAAGGTCCCCCAGGTTCTGGTCGAAGACCAGTTCAGGCGGAATGCGGGAATCGGCGCATCCGACGATGATGGCGAAGGGGTGCTGCGTCGAGGCCGTCTCCGCCCGGCGCGCTGCGGTCGGCTTGCCCTGGGATACCTCACTCGTGGCAAACCGGAGATTGCCCTCCTTAAGTCTGGCGAGGGCCTCACTAGCACTGAGAGAGGCAGCAGGATGGTCGGCGGCCGGGACCAAAGCGGCGCCGCTCAAGCAGGCGACGGTGGCGAAGAGAGTAAGTTTGGATGTAGTTTTCATAGTTCGTTCTTATTATTCGAGGTGGAAAATGCTGTCGAAACCGTGGAGGCGGAGCAAAGCCTAACGAGAACAAGATCAGCTACGGCTATTGGGAGCGAGCGTGGCGCGGAGCTGAAGAGTGTCGCCATCGCAAAAGTTGATCCTACAGCGGTAGCCGTTAGCTGCATAGCATGGTTAGCGTTGCTCATTAGCGTCATAGTCCAAGTTCGGAAAGGGTGGGATGTTCGTCAGGACGGCGACCAAGAGGCCAATGATACTTCCTATCGCTGTCCGGAATAGGGAGGTCGTTGATGCTGGCAAGGCGTCGCCGCATGAACCCACCTTCGTCGAACTCCCAAAGCTCATTCCCGTAAGAACGAAACCATTGACCGGAGTCGTCATGCCACTCGTAGGCGAAGCGGACGGCCATGCGGTTGAGACGAAATCCCCAAAGTTCTTTGATGAGCCGATAATCCAATTCCTTATTCCATTTACGGGTGAGGAACTGGATGATGGCTTCACGCCCTGAGAGGAACTCAGAGCAGTTGCGCCAGGCGCTATCGTGCGTGTAGGCGAGTGAAACTTGTTCCGGGTTGCGAGTGTTCCAAGCGTCCTCAGCCATGCGCACTTTCCGGGCTGCGGTTTCGGCGTCGAAGGGTGGGAATGGCGGTCTTGGATTTTCAGTGGTGCTCATGCTCGAAAGGGATGGCGAAACGCCTAACGACCGCAAGATCAGCTGCCGTGAGCGAGAGCGCGCGTCGCTGCGGATTGACGGGTTGAAGTCATGGGAAGCTGGATAGTACCGCGGCTCTCGGTCAGCTCCCGCGCCTAGCTACTTGGTTCGCGTGGATTCATCACGTACTTCTGTACTTGAAACAGCGTCAGGCCGATGGCGACGCCTAAAGCAGAGAAACAGGAGTAGCAAGGATACAATGCTGACGACAATCGTGGCGAAGATCATCCAACTCATTCTCCACTCCACGGCATGATAGATGAGTGAGCCGACCGAGAGAGCAATCACCATGACAAGAAGGCGCCGAAGACGACAATCAGAAGGTCTGACGGAAATCTACCTTTCATACGATGCGGATACACCATTCTAACCAAGTATAGGTCGAACACTCCGCCTTTAAGGTCGGAGTGTTCCGTCTAATCGGGATGCCTCTGCGCCAGCCGGTGGGGAAATCGCAAATCACGGCAGATTTCTTGGCATGTCCATTGGGCGGCGGCAAGCATTAAAGTTGATCGGGCGACTCGGCGTCTGATCTCTTCGCTTGAGAAAGAGTCGAGGGCGAGGGCCAAGACAAAGTGTTCGAACAGCCAAGCCTGGGTAATCCAATGCTGTTTCCATGGGATTGTCGTCGGCTCTGCTTCCATTGTGCGCAGCCCCTGCCACAGCCCGGGGAGCGCCGGGGGTTTGCCCAAATTAGATCACGTCGGACGGAATTGACTGCGCAATCCCCAGTGGATAACCTAGACGGCATGGCTCCAAAACCTCCTACGCTTCGGACTGCTCTTCGCATGGTTCTCGCGTCGCTCTTCCTACTCGTCCTCCCTATGGCGCGGGCGGGTTTTGTGGAGACTTTTGAAAACGGGAGCGACGATGGCGATTGGCACCTGACGAGCGACCCCGGTCGCCTGCTTGTGATCGAGCCTGCTGGTGGTAATCCGGGCGCGTATCTGCACGGGCAGGTGGATTCCGCGATACCGACCTGGTACGTTCCGTTAGGCACTGCGCCGACGCATTTCCTCGGTAACTACGCCAAGAAAGGCGTCGGCGGGATGAGCTTCGACCTTAATATCTTCAGCGGTCTCCAAGTGCCGGACCGGGCGGTCACACTGGATATTCAGACCACGTTCGGCACCGGCGATTTCAGCAAAGGCGTAGATGCCTACTACATCGGGACAGATATCTCGAAGCTACCGGTCGGCTGGCACACCTATGCCTTCCCGGTGGATGCGAACTCGCCGACCATACCCCCCGGCTGGGTGGTCACGCGCGGAAACGGGAAGAGAGGCACCGACGCCGATTGGCAGGCGCTGATGCAGGACGTGGAAACCCTTGGAGTGGAGCTGGGCACGCCGGGCTTCTTTTATCCCTTCTTTTTTTGGGATCTCGGCCTTGATAACGCCCGAATCGCGAAACAATACCGCGCGCCCTAACCAACAACGGAACCGCCAAATACCAATCGGCTGGAAGCCTGCGTCCGCGGGGCCGCCGGCTGGCGCAAGCTTGCCGTCCCCTCTCGCAAAGTGGCGGCGGGATGCATCATTACGCGTCAGACGGGCAGCGGGACTGTTCTCATCCGCGGCCTCGGCCCGTCCCTACCAGTGAACGGCGCACTGGCCGATCGCACGCTCTACTGTCCAGAGGAAGCAATACAGATAGCACGGGCTGCTCGACGGTTTTCCGTAGAGTTGGCATTCGAATGTAAACAGCGCCATAGCGCTAACGAGTGGGCTGAGTAATTCGGCAATACTATCCCGTCAGTTAGAGATGGTGAGCCTAACCCTGGCGGCGGATGGATCTCGGAGGCGGGTCGGAGCCCAGTTAGGGTGGGGACTTCGGGAACGAGAGTTGAGGCCGCAACTAGGCAGCCGGACACGGCGGAAGGCGAGTTGCAGCTGCAATCGAGCGTCAGGATGCGCCGGGAGGCGAATTGTAGCTGTAATCGGGCGTCAGGATGCAGCGGCTGACGAATTGCGGCCGCGAGTCGGCGACGGGGTGTGGCGGGAACAATTCGATGCCCGCCGCGGTTAAACCTTGCCCTCTTACTTCTTGCTCGGCTAGCTTCTTCGCCGCGCCCCTTAAGACCCGCCGCCCACAAAAGACACCCGCGCCTTCGCCACAAGAACCCATCATGCCGCGAAAAGATCCGCGAACTGGCCGCAGACCAAAAAAAAGCCGGCTGGCTTCACAGCGGCGGAGGTAAAGGAAGCCACCGCAAGTTTGCTCACCCTGGATCACCGCGTAAAATCATCCTCAGCGGATCGATTCCCATGTCGCCGACTTGCCTCGCGTTCTTCGTGCCGCCAAGTGCTCTCTACGAGATCGACCGTTTTCGCCGGAAAGAAGGGCGCGAGATTAAGCCCCTAAGCGTTCGAGAAATCCTAGATGAGGAGTTAACGTGAAGCGGTAATGATGGACAGGAAATTCAGGTTTTTGTAAGTTCCACATACGAGGACTTACGGCACGAACGTGAACTCGTTGCCAAAACGATCCTTGAGCTTGGGGACATTCCGGTCGGTATGGAGATGTTTAGCGCTGCTGACGAGGAGCAATGGAAACTTATTAAACGGCAGATCGATCAAAGCGATTACTACATACTAATTGTTGCACACAGATATGGTTCGATGGCGGGTAACGTCTCGTTCACCGAACGCGAATACGATTATGCAGTCGAAAGCGGCGTACCGGTGCTCGGTTTTGTCATTGAGCCGTCTGCCGAATGGCCGGCAAACGACGTCGACACCGTGGCCGAAGCCCGCGTGCACCTCGAACACTTCAAAGCTAAGATCAAGTCTCGGATGATCAGCTTCTGGTCGAACGCAGATTCGTTAGCGGGCAAGGTGCTGGCCGCGCTGAGCAAGCAAAAGGCGGTAAATCCACGACCAGGCTGGGTGCGGGCCGATGACGTTCCCGGGCCGGAGGTGCTCGCGGAGTTGGCAGGACTCGGCAGGGAGGTTGCCCACCTAAGTGAAGAGAATTCCGCTCTCAAGCAAAAAGCGAGTTTGGAGGCGCAATTCTCCTTGATCGACTCCATGGCCGACGACGTGGATTGTCAGGCCGCCATCCTGATGTTGGACTCCGGTAAGGACGTTCCAGTTCCCCCTCCATATGCTTATGGCGACAAAAACGGCGGCGGTGGCAGCGGATCTATAGGTGGTGACCGCGAGCGCCTAGCAAATGCGGGTGTTCTGCGCTACGCGGGGAATAATCGTGTTCTGCGTCTTACCGACGAAGGTCACCTTTTCGCAGAATGGCTCATTAAAAGAGGCCGTCGCTGCGACTATTTTTGGACTCCGTTAGGGGAATGGGGCGATCCCGACCCAGAAACTCGGAACGGACAATGGTTCCTTCAGACGAAGGAAGCGGCGGCCAACTGGGGAAAAGCGCCCCCAACGGGCCCCTAGAGGCAGAAAGCGGAGTCAGATTTAGAACTGCGCTCCGCGTCATAATGCGCGGTTCGGTAATACGAGTAGCGAGATTCTGAAGCTGACCCCAGTTCGACCTCTTAAGACGGGAGCAAGCCGATTTCCTGCCTAACCGCAGTAACGAAATCCGTCGTATCGGCAAAATAGTTAGGATACGCTTTTTTAAGTGCACCCAAGGATTCCACCGACACTAACACGACCTGAGACGACTCTCCCGATTCCTTTTCTGCGATCAAGTATCTCGCCTCGGCTTCTTTCAGTTGTTCCTTAATGTATGGGGTGACATTTAACGTATTCTTAACTGGATCCAAATTAAGTAAGAACATGTAGGGATTTGGATACTCGCGGAGCATGTCCGTCTCCGCATCGAGAAGCTTAATCGTATTTCCCCAAGCTAAGAGACATTCCAGGACGGCCTCTTTTTTCGCCGCATCTCTAAGTTCATGCATCAATTCGCTTTTATTCGTCGGAGTGCTAGGAACCAATGGCCTTTTTTCTCGCATAGCTATCGCAGTGCCCATTAAGGCAAAAAATCGCAGCCATGTTACGTTAGCCGACTATATCCATCTCAATCCGGTCAGAGCGCGGCTCCTGCGCGTGGCCAAAGGGGAAAGCATTTTGGATTATCGGTGGAGCAGCCTGGCCATGGGCTACGCTCTGCCGCCGAGGAAGCGAGCGCCGTGGCTGGCTGCGAGCGACGGGCTGGACGTCTTCGGATT
>JACDGM010000127.1 GCA_013815325.1 Chthoniobacterales bacterium | reverse complement strand
AGTGCATGTACGCGAGCGCCGATCCTGCCGAGCGCAGATACTGCAGCACGAAGGCGAGATCTTCGGCACCGGTTCGCGACAGGCGGGACCAGAGCGTTTCGCCTGCGATCCAGCGGCGCAGATAGCCCGGCCCGCGCTGCAGCTCGGCGTTGCGGGGCCAATAGTAGTAGGTGGTGGGGATGGACGGGTGGTTCAGATGCGCCAGATTGCGCGCCTCGGCGTGGAGCCAGTCCTCGTGATCGCCGTCGAGGGAGCTCACGAGCGAGAGCGAGCGGCCCAGGTTGTCGACGACTTCCTGGTAGTGACGATGCTCGCCTTCCACGCCCTCGGTGCCCCAGCGCCAGTCAGCCGGCAGTTGCCAGTTGGCGAGGTGCGAGGGCAGCTTGTTCGTGACGCGGTCGCGAAAGGGGCGGTCGGTGGTGGCCATGTCTGCAGAAACGAAGGGCTTACGCATCGCGCACGGGATTCCGGCGATCCGGACCGGCGCGAAAGGAGATGCACGGGAATGTCTGTCGGTACGCCTACAATAACATACGAGACTCTTTACCAGGACGTTCCAACTCCTGCTCGCGCCACCGGGGAGTCGGCCGGCTACGACGTGTGCGCGTACCTCATAGGGCGCTCGGTGCGGATCTCGGATGGCGTGCACGTGCGGGAGCGCGCGAGCGATGAGGCGCACAGGCTGCATCTTCAGCCCGGCGAAGTCGCGCTGGTGCCTCTCGGCTTCAAGGCGCGTCTGCCGGATGGCTACGAGGCGCAGGTGCGGATCCGGAGTTCGATCGCGTTCAAGCGGGGGCTGATCATTCCGAATGGGCCCGGGACGATCGACGCAGACTATCCGGACGAATGGATGGTGATGCTGAAGAACGACTCGCCGAGGAACGTGGTGATCGAGCATGGGGAGCGGATCGCGCAGATCGTGCTGGCGAGGTACGCGGTGTTGGAGTGGGCGCCCGGAACGGTTGGGCCGAGCACGAATCGCACGGGCGGAATCGGCAGCACCTGAGCAAATTGCGCGTTGGCGCCGGCGACGATTTGCGCGAGCTCGCTGAGTTGAGCGCGCACACTAAGGGAGAACACATTTGCGAGCAATTGTATCCACACGGGGGCGGCACGCACTGAGCTGCGCCGTCGCCGTGTTTTGCGCGACGATGATCGCGACACCGTCTCGCGCGCAGGGTACGCGTTCACGCGAGACCAGGTTTAACGCCACGGCCGATACGGCGACGGCGGCGCGCGTGCGCACGGAGTTCGTGCATGCGTGGAGTGGATACAAGCGCTACGCGTGGGGGCACGATGAGCTCCTGCCGCTTAGCAGGAGCTACCGCGACTGGTACGGCGATGGTCATTCGCTGCTCATGACGCCAGTGGATGCGCTCGACACGATGATCCTGATGGGGCTTGTAAGCGAGGCGCGCGAAGATCGCGAGCTCATCGCGACGACGCTTTCGTTCGATCAGGACATCTACGTCAAGAATTTCGAGATCACCATCCGCCTGATGGGTGGCCTGCTGAGCGGCTACCAGCTGAGCGGAGACAAGCGCCTTCTGGTTCTCGCGGACGATCTCGGCGCTCGACTGCTTCCCGCATTCAATTCGCCGACGGGAATGCCGTACATGTTCGTGAATCTCAAGACCGGCAAAGTGCGCACTCCGCGCACGAATCCGGCCGAGGTGGGGACGCTGCTGCTGGAGTTCGGAACACTCAGCAAGCTCACGGGGAAGCGCGCCTACTATGACAAGGCGAAGCGCGCCGTCGTCGAGATGTACGCGCGACGCTCGAAGCTCGGCCTCGTTGGCTCGTGGATCAACGTGGAAACCGGAGCGTGGACGGACAGCAGCAGCCACATCAACAGCGGCATCGATTCGTACTACGAGTATCTGCTGAAGGCGTGGCTGCTCTTCGGCGACGAGGACTGCAAGCGGATGTGGGAGGCGAGCGTGAGGTCCGCGAACAGATATCTGAGCGAGGAGACTCGCAGCGGTTTTTGGTATGGCGAGGCGAATATGAATAGTGGCGCGCGGATGAGCACACACTTCGAGTCGCTCGCGGCGTTCTTCCCCGGCACGCTCGCGCTTTCGGGCGATCTGGTTCGCGCTCGCCGGCTGCAGACATCTACATACAAAATGTGGACGACATTCGGCGTCGAGCCGGAGACCATCGACTATCGCTCGATGACGATCGTGGACGACGGCTACGAGCTGCGCCCGGAGATCATCGAGTCCGCCTACTATCTCCACCACTTCACCGGCGACGAGCGATACCGGGAGATGGGGCGAACTTTTCTGCGCGATATCATCGCCTGCTGCCGGACCGATGTCGGGTATGCGTCTTTGAGCAGCATCCCAAAGCATTCGCAGCGGGACGCCATGGAGAGCTACTTTCTGGCTGAGACCCTCAAGTACCTGTACCTGCTCTTCGCGCCGCCGGGCACGGTGGATCTGCGGAGTCACGTCTTCAATACGGAAGCGCACCCCTTGGCGAGGTCCGGGCGCTGAGCAAGCGGCGGCCGGACAAGGACTTATGACTGGGCCCCTCCGAATCGCTAATGACGCCTCTTCCCTGAAATGCGGAAACAGATAGCGTAGACGTCAAGATTCCTTGATGACGGAACGCTGACGCGAAGGCCTAGCCATGTCGGAGGCTGGTCGGGCGGGGCTCGTTTACTGGGAGAATGGCGCATGCTTCGGCTGAGAAGCTTGGGACAGTGCGTAATCGAAGCGGGGGATATAAGCCTGGTTCCAGCGGCCGAGACCCTCTTTGCGTTAGCGCTCTTTCTCATCATGGAAGCCGGACGAGAAGTGGGCCGCGATGAGCTGGGCAGGCTTCTCTGGCCGAACGTGTCGGACGTTCAGGCCCAGCATGGGCTGCGACAGGCGCTGTACAAGCTGCGTTCTTATGGCGCAAAAATCACGACGCAGCGGTCCGCGGTGAGGTTATCGCCGGGATCTTTTGCGACCGATTTCGCTGAGCTGCTCACCTCGCAGACTCCAGCAGCGCAGGAGGACCTCGCCGAGCAAATCTCCGGCACTTTCTTGCCGGGCTATCGACCGCAACTCTCCGAGGCATTCGCGACCTGGGTCGAGCGACAGCGCGACGTCGTGCACTCCGCAGTGGCACGCACACTCATGGCCGGGATGCAGGCGAAGAAGCGCGTAAGCGATTGGAATCGCGCGGAGAGGCTCGCGACGATGTGCCTCAGCATCGACCCGCTGAACGAGGAAGCGACGCTTACCGTGGCAGAGGCCGCGGCGTTAGGGGGGAGTAAGACGAAGGCGTTGTCGATATTGAACCGCTATCTCGAGGATATCGGCGAAGACGCGGGTGAGATCAAGCTCCCGGCGGTGTTGTTGCGTCGACGGATTTCCGAGGCGTATCAGGACAACAACTCGCCGATTCGTGATGCCCCGTTGGTGGGTCGAGAAGAGGAAATGGCGGAACTAACTCGCGCGCTGGCGGAAGCACGGGGCGGGCATGGGAGTGCGTACGTAATTGCTGGCGAGTCTGGGATTGGCAAAACTCGGTTAGTGACGGAATTCACACGAGTCGCGGCGTTGCAGCGCGTGCATATCGTGCGCGTCATCTGTCAGGCACATGATGTGAAGCGACCGCTCTCGGCGTTCGTGGATCTCGTACCGAAGCTTCTCACACTACCAGGGGCTTTGGGCTGTTCGCCGGAGTCAATGGGCTACCTGCACAGGCTTACCGCGCTAGAAGAAGACGCTGCGGGATTTGAAACGTACGGAATGAGCACGGAAGGCCTCTTCGCACACGTGCAAGCGGCCGTTGCCGATCTCGTCGACGCGGTTGCAGGTGAGTGTTCGCTGATCATCCATATCGAAGACGCTCAGTGGTTGGATACCTATTCTCATGCACTTCAGAGTACACTCTCAAAACAAGCGAACTCTCGTAGGCTATTGCTGCTGAGCACTGTCACGCCAGTGGTTGGATCAGAACAGAAAATCGAATGGCAACCGCAAATCCTTCTCAACATCAAGCCGCTCACAAGAGAAGCGAGTGCCGCGCTGGTCGATGCATCACTTTCCAAGCGCAGCGCGACATCCCCTTCGTTTCGCGACTGGTGCATTCGCTCGGGGTGCGGCAATCCAATCCTCATCGTCGAACTATGCTCTCGCGCATTGGATGATGGATCATTCAGCGCACCGGCCTCGCTCGCCAATCTTATCGACGCGCGGCTCTCCACCTTGTCTGCTTTGTCACGCCGCGTTCTGCAAACCCTGTGCATTTTAGGCCGCCATTCCAATCTCGCGACCATAGAGACTGTCTTAGGCGAAAGAAGGGTGCTGCTGCTCGAAAGTCTAGATGAGCTGCAAGATGGCGGATTCATAGATCACAACGCCGAGGCGATTTCGAGCAGACACGCTTTGATCACGGCGGCCGCACTCCGACAGGCGTCGAGCTCCTCGAGAGCGCTTCTTCACCGACATGCAGCGCAGACTCTCGAAGATATCGCGAAGAACAATTCGACCGTCCTCTGGGACTGCGCGGAGCATTGGCGACAAGCTGGCGAGTTCGCCCGTGCGGTAAGACTGATGGCAGACTGCGCGCGACACTCACTCAAAATGGGATTGCCGCTGGAAGCAGCGACAATGCTTGAAGCCGCAGCAAATTTCGCTGACGACCACGCGCAGATCGAGTTACTGAAGGATTGCACGACTGCATATCGAACTGCGGGCGTCTGGAGCGATGCAGGTCGGCTGGCAAAACGGACACTGGAAGCTATGACGCGAGCCTCGGTGACCGCCGCAGCCCTCATGGAAGCGGAGTTTGTTTATCTCTACACGACAACGAGACAAAGTCCGCCAACTCGAGATACAGTAATGAAGCTACTAGGCTATGTGGCATCAAGCGAAGTAAGCACGTCGCTGCGCCTGCAGGCTGGAACCACGCTTCTTATGCAGTCCGATGACAATCAGAACAAGACACTTGCGAAGAATGTCTACTTGGCCGTGCTAAAGATTGAGATTGACTCTCCGGAGGAGGCGGCGCGCCTCGATCACTTCCACCTAATTTATCATAGCTCCTTTGGAGACCCACGAGATGCGCTGGCCGCCGTCGAGCGGCTTACAACATTTGCAGTGAAAACGTCTGATTTTGCACTTGGCGCACTTTACCTTCTGCACGCCGGGCACTCGCGCCGAGTTAGTGGTGACCCTGCGGACGCACATGACTTGTACCGTCAGTCGTACGACATTTCGCGAGCACACTATCTCTATTACACCGCTGAAGCAGCCGCGGGTGCAATCGTCGGACTTGCACTAAGTGCAGGCGACTTAATTCTCGCAAGACAGTGGTGCGACCTCGCGAAAGCGGAGTCGACGAAGAGCGGGCGGGGAATGTCCTATCCAGAATCGATGAGCTACGAATCAGAGCTCTATCTTCGGGAAGAGAGATACGAGGAAGCTCGAGTCCGTATTCACACACTGCGTGAATATTCGTCGCAGCTCGGATCAGTGCGCGCGCGCGCGCGACAGCTAGCTCTCGAGGCTGATTTAAAGATCACCTCCGGACACGCACTGAGCGACCGCGAGTGCCGCGCCATGTTGACGATATTAGCTAAAACTGCCAACGCATTTCGCAACGATTACTTCGTCGCGCAGTTGGTACGGGGCTTGGCTTCCATGAAACGGAAATCACAAGCCTCTCAGATTCTGAGTCGGTATCTTCGCATCGATCGTCCTTCGCGCGAGAAGCTTTCCGTCGACATTCTCGAGTTACGACACACTCTGAAGGCGGGCGAATGTAGTATAGCTGATGAGTGATTCGACCTCGCGACTTCAGAGTCTTTCTCTCAGACTCAAGAGATGAGCCGACGCGGGCGCAATCGAATCGACTTATGGAATCCGGCGCGCACTCACTAGAGGCCAGATAGCACATCAAATAAAAAAAGCGCCACTAATTTAGTGACGCGCTGAAACAACAACCTGAAGCCGACTTTACATCGCTCGCAGCGCACGCGGCTGCCTTGACACGTTCGCGTTGGCTTGGGGCGTTGGAATTCTTTGCCCGGGGGCGAAAAGCAACCCGAACATCGGACTCGCAAGCAACTTGTCGCAAATGTAAGGATCAAACTGCTTAGCGCGGTATTTCGTAAGTTCGGAGCGCACCTGAACTTCGCCAAGAGCCTTTCGGTATGGTCGATCCGTCGTCATCGCATCAATCGTGTCGGCAAATAGCACGATTCGCGAGGCAAGAGGGATTTGCTCGCCGGAGAGTCCGTCAGGATATCCGCTGCCGTCCCAATTTTCGTGATGATGGCGGACAGGAAGTACGATATCCGCTAGGTGAGATACGGTCATCACTAATTCTGCGCTCTTGATTGGATGGCCCTGCATAACCTCCCATTCAGCGGGAGTGAGTTTCTCGGGCTTTTGCAGCAGCGGTGCGTATATCTCATGAATTTTGCCAACGTCGTGTAACAGGGCCGCGATTCGAACCCGCTCCACCTGTTGCCCCCCTAAACCGATCGCACGTGCAATCAACTGGGAATAGTGCGCGACGCGGCGGGAATGGCCTGAGGTGTATGGGTCGCGCGCCTCGATCGCCTTTACCATCAGCTCCAGCAATTCCTGGTTCACCCGCTCCAGTTCGGAATTTGTCTTATAGAGCTGGCGAACTCCGATCATCGGTATGCACAGAGCTATTGCGCCCATTGCGCCCGATGTCACATACACCCACGCAAGAAGGTAGACAACCGGTGCTGATAAGAGATCGTACGGAAGACTTGCGATCGTATTCTTGCGCCAAATATACAGAAACTCGACTTGCTCGCTTAGCGAGATGACGCCTGAGACCAGGACGGTATTTACCGCGAAAAACACGGCGATTAAAACAAAAAGAGCAAGCGCTCCGACTCTGGCGCCTTGAAGAAGTCTGACTTCGGGCGTTTGGAGCAGGGAAGTTCCGCCTACCATGCGAAAGACAAGAGTCGCAGCGCCGATCGCACAAGCGGTTTGCAGAATGTTGAACAGCGCCTTGGGGCGCGAGCTCTTTTGAGCAACCTCGGCGACTACAATCGAACTGATCGCAGTTAGCGCTGCAATCCAACTTGGTACGATGATCGCGGCCGCTAGAAACGGAATAAAAGCTATGGATCCGTGGCTACTTCGGGGCAACCGGAACGTGAGAACGTGCACGAACATGCCGATCGCGGCCATGCATATAACTGCGCGCAACTCTTCGGGCTTCACGTATTGGTCATGCAGAAACAATACGCCGTTCAGAAGAACGGCGCATATGCCAACTGCAGTGATATACATGATTGTGCGCTTTGACATAGAAAAAATGAGTCCCCCGACCCCCGGCTTATCGCCAAACCTGAAACGCTGCTGAAACCAATCCGCCGGTGATGAACCCGATGAACTTCAATAGAGCTGACATTCGCGTCACCCCCCTTTGAACTACATAGTCGCGAGACCACTGTGGTACTCGCGCAAAGGTCGGCTCCGCTCAATTTCTGTCATGCCCGCTCAACTCCGCTTTTCCAGA
>JACDGM010000050.1 GCA_013815325.1 Chthoniobacterales bacterium | reverse complement strand
TACGGTTACACGGTTGGCTCTCCAATCACCCCGCTCGGCCTTTATTTCAAAAATCAGGGAGCCGATGAGACCGGCCTCGGTATCGTCGGCCCGGCAGATCACGAACTGCAAGGGAATGGCGTCTATCCGCTGCAATTCATCCAGCTGGACGTGAGTTCAATCCTCGCCGCGGGATTCAGCGACGGTAAGATCGAAATTGGAAGCGTCCAGGCAGGCTCCAACGACACCTTCGTTATCTGGGGTTCCTCAAGTCTGGGAGAACCGGGCCAGCAAATCGGAGGTGTCTATAATAGCTCCTCTGACCTTGTCTTCGTTAGCATTGCAGATTTCGCCAACTACAAATTCATCTCCATTGGAGCGCTTTCCGGCGATGTTTTGCCCGTCGCATTCCAGGCCACCATGGCGCCCGTTCCGGAGATGAGCGCGTTATTCCCGATCATCGGCTTGGTCGTGGCGGTTTCACTGACCGAATTGCTTCGCCGCCGCCGTATGGCTCAGCTGCGCGGCGGTTCCAGATAAGCGCAACGTCTCCTGACCTTTCGAGGAGCCTGCCCCTCTCGAAACCGCGGCCTAAACGCCCTCGTTGAGCGAAGCCAGCGTTAACCGCCGAGCGCCATCTGCGCAGTCGCAATCTCCAACAACTCGGTGGTGATGCTCGCCTGGCGCATTTTGTTGTATTCCAGGGTGAGGTCTTTGATGAACTGGTTCGCGTTGTCCGTCGCGTTCTTCATCGCGACCATTCGCGCGCTGTGCTCCGAGGCGCGCGCATCGAGAATCATCTGGAAAACTTGATACTGCAGATAATAGGGAAGCATGAAATCGAGCACGGCCAGCGCGCTCGGCTCGAAGATATATT
Source organism: Chthoniobacterales bacterium (assembly GCA_013815325.1). GTDB lineage: Bacteria > Verrucomicrobiota > Verrucomicrobiia > Chthoniobacterales > UBA10450 > Palsa-1392. Next base: position 33,542 of record JACDGM010000050.1, on the reverse strand, counting down.
CGAGCATCGGATCCTTCCTGCCGTCGTTAAGCGCAGAGTTCCCCGCCGCCGTTTCGAACGCCAGAGGGCTGATCGGCAGGAGCGTCTGCACGACTGGGCGCTGACTGATGGTGTTGACGAAATGCGTGTAGAGCACCGTCACCTTGTCCACTTCGCCGCTGAGAAATTTCTCCACGCAAAATTTGGAAATCGCTTTCGTTTCCAGAATCGTGGGCGCGTCTTTCAATTCGAAATCGGCCAATAATTCGCGGCGGGTGCGCGCGGCAAATTGCCGGGCCTTGCGGCCGGTCGTCACGAAGACGGTCTGGCCGACCGCGAAGTTTCCCGCCTCACGCATGACGTTGGTGTTGAGCGCCCCCGCCAGGCCTTTGTCGGTGCTGATGATGAGGACCAGCTCCTTTTGCAGCGGCCGTACCTGCAGCAACGGATGGAGCAGGGGATCTGTCCGGCTTTCCAGAGAAACGAGCACCCGGTTCAGGAGCTGCGAATAAGGGCGCCCGGCGAGCGCATGCTGCTGCGCTTTGCGCATCTTCGAGGCGGCGACCATTTGCATCGCCTTCGTGATTTGCGCGGTGTTGCGGATCGATTTGATCCGGCGCCGGATGTCTTGCGTATTCGCCATATCGTTAGGCGGCTATTGCCAGGTCGTCTTGAAATCGTTCAGCGCGCCGGCTAATTCTGCTTCCAAATCTTTGTCGATCGCCTTCTTCGTCCGGATCGACGCGAGCACGCTTTCTTTTCTGGTCTGTAAATAATCCTGCAGCTTCGCTTGGAATTGTTTCACCCGATCGACCGGGATAGGATCCAAATATCCGTTCTGCATCGCCCAGAGCACCGCGACCTGCTCCTCCACCGGGATCGGGTTGTATTGAATCTGCTTGAAGAGCTCGACGATCCGCTGCCCGCGATCGAGCCGCGCTTTGGTGGCGGCGTCGAGGTCGGAGCCAAACTGCGCGAAAGCAGCCAGCTCGCGGAACTGCGCGAGGTCGAGCTTGATCTTGCCGGCCACCTGTTTGATCGCCTTGATCTGCGCGGCGGAACCGACACGACTAACGGAAAGACCGACCGAAATAGCCGGCCGGATGCCTTGGAAAAAAAGATCGGTCTCCAGATAAATCTGACCGTCAGTGATTGAAATCACATTCGTCGGGATGTAGGCTGAAACGTCGCCAGCCTGCGTCTCGATAATCGGCAACGCGGTGAGAGATCCGCCGCCCGCTTCCTCGCTGACACGCGCGCTCCGCTCGAGCAGACGCGAGTGCAGGTAGAAAACGTCGCCCGGATAAGCTTCGCGGCCGGAAGGGCGTTTCAAGACTAACGAGACCTGGCGGTACGCGACCGCGTGTTTGGAAAGATCGTCGTAGATGATGAGGGCATCCATGCCGTTATCCATGAACCACTCACCCGTCGCGGCGCCGGCAAAAGGCGCGAGATATTGGTTCGTCGCGCTCTCCGAAGCAGGCGCGGAAATGATCGTGGTGTAAGCCATCGCGCCGTTTTTCTCGAGCACCGCGAGGGTGCGCGCGACGTTGGAATTTTTCTGCCCGATCGCGACGTAGATGCAATAGAGGGGGCGATAATCTTTGAGCTGGCCTTCTTCTGCGGCTTTGTTGAGGCGCGCCTGGCTGATAATAGTGTCGACCGCGATCGTCGATTTGCCGGTCGCGCGGTCGCCAATGATTAACTCTCGCTGTCCGCGGCCGATCGGGACCATCGCGTCAATTGCCATGATACCGGTCTGTACCGGCTGGTTGACGCTGCGGCGTTTGATGATGCCCGGCGCGATTTTTTCGACGGGATAAAATGTGTCGGTGTTGACCGGCCCTTTGTTATCTACCGGCTGGCCTAAGGTGTTCACGACGCGGCCGAGGAGCGCTTTGCCCACCGGGACCTGAAGCAGCCTGCCGGTGGTTTTTACCTCATCGCCCTCCGAGACTCTCGTCGGGTCGCCGAGCAAAATGACGCCGACCTCAGTTTCCTCGAGGTTGAGCGCGAGCCCAAATTCGCCGCTCGGGAATTCGATCATTTCGTTCAACATCACTTCGCTCAGGCCTTCGACGCGGGCGACGCCGTCACCGGCTTCGCGGACGACGCCGACGTTGCTCTTCGTCGTCGAGGTTTTCAGCCCGGCGATTTGTGTTTCGATTTCTTCCAGAATGCTGCTCATGATAATTCGTTAGTTAAGTTGCTGCTGCAGACGTTCGAGCCGGTTGCGTACGCTGCTGTCCCAGACATCGCTCCCAACGCGGATGCGGACGCCGCCGAGCAAAGCCGGGTTGACTGCAAACTCAGTCGTTAGGCCGGGGCCGTAGCGCCGTTTCAAATCGGAGACGATCCGCTCGCCCGCCGCCTCGTCCAGCGCGGTCGCGGACTCGATCCGGGCGCGCCGTTTATCGGCCTCGAGGCGCAGTAAACGCTGATAATTCTCGAGCAGCTGGAGGTAATGGCGGGGCTTCTTCTCCGTGATCGACTGGACAAATGAGTTAACCCGGCCGCGATCGAGCGCGCCATCGACAAAACTTTCGCGCACGAGATTGCGCGAAAGTTGGCGAACGTCTTTGCTGATCTTCATCGCGGATCGAAACCGTCGTTAGTCGTTAGGGCGCGACCTGCCGGCTCGCTTCTTCCTGCAAGCGCCGTTGATCGTCAGGTGTGAGCACTTTGCCCGTGACTTTCGCCGTGGTGTCAATGACGAGCCGGCCAAGCTCCCGCTTGAGCTGGCTCATAGTGCGCTCGTGTTCGAGCGTGCTTGCCTCGCGCGCTTTCGCGAGAATTTGCTCCGCGCCAGCGATCGCTTCTTGCTGTTTGCGCTCCGCGATCACGCCCGCGCTGGCGCGCGCTTCGTCGATCATTTTCTGCGCTTCGCCATTGCCTTTCGCGAGGATCTCCTGGTAACGCTGCTCAGCCTCGGCGAGCTGCTGTTTGATTTTCTCCGCATTCAAAAGGCCCTCGGCGATGCGTTGCCGGCGCTCGTCGAGCACGGCCAGAATCGGCTTGTAGGCGAACCGCTTCAAGAGCCACGCTACGATGACGAAGCTAACGACTTGCGAGAGGAAAATCCTGACGTCGAAGCCAAAATTCTCCGCCGTCTCAGTGACGAGATTGGCGGCGATGAGGATTGGAATGTTCATCCGAAGTTATTCGGCGCGGAGGACGAAGCTCGTGCGCTTGATCATTTTGGAACGAGGAAGAGAGCGTAAAACACGATCGCTTCTGCGAACGCGATCGCGAGAATCGCCTGCACCAGGATCGGCGTCGCCGCGCCCGGATTGCGCCCGACCGCGGAGGCCGCGCCCATGCCGATCAGTCCCACGCCGATCGCCGCGCCGAGGGCCGCGAGGCCGACGTGAATGCTTCCGCTCATCTCTGCCAGTATGGGTAATGTCATAGTTTTGTTTTGGTTGGTTTGCTTCAGTCGCCTCTCCGCGGTGCCCGCGGCGGTGGCCGAAATTTTTACTGCTGCGCGCTTTGGACCGGTTCGTGGTGCGCGATGAGAAGGGTGAAAACAGCGGTCAACAACATGAAGACCAGCGCCTGCACGATGCCCACGAGGAGTTCCATAAAATAGAAGGGAATCGGGATCAGCCAGGAGAGTGCAGGCACCAGGTGCGCCATCGCTTCGAGCATGTTCTCGCCCGCGTAAACGTTGCCGTAGAGCCGGAAGCTAAGCGAGATCGGCCGAAACAAAATCGAGACGATCTCCAGCCAGCCGACCATGAAAAAGACAATGATCATGAGGATCTTCAAGATTCCTTTCGAATCACCCTTCGGTCCGAAGAGATGCACGATGAATCCGCCGACGCCGTTTTCCTGCAACGCCCAAACAATCCAAAGCATGAAAAACGTGGCGGCCATGGCGAAGGTCAGGTTCAGATCCGCGTTGCCACCGCGGAGCAGCGGACGATCGACCCGGAATGCGTTTGTCACCGGATCGTGGTGACCCCAGCCAATCGTGCCCACCCCAGGAATGAGACCGAACCAGTTTAGGAAAAGGATGAAGATAAAAATTGTCGAGAAAAACCAGAATGTTTTCTTGACTAGGTGCGAGCCGATCACGCTCTCGAGAAAGTTGTAAAGGCCTTCGACCAGCCACTCCCAAAAATTCTGCGCGCCGGTCGGCACTTGTTTGATCTTGCGCGTCGCTGTTTGGGCGAAAACGATGATGCCGGCCGCCACAATCCATGTCACGAGCATCGAGTTGGTCACCGTAAATTTTCCGATGGTGAAAATCGGCGTCGCCTTCAAGGGAATCGTCTCGTGTTTTTCCGCGACCGTGCCGGGGTCAGGAGCGACCGCTGCCTGCGCGCGCAAGTTGCTCGCGAAGCCGCCGAAAATCAGCAGGCCAAGGAGGCTCAGGAGCAGCGGCAGTTGACGAAAATAGCGATGGACCATGAATGAATGTCGAAAAGCGGCGCATCCGCTGGCCGGCAGGCAGTCGCACTTTCCCAGAAAGAAAAGGCGCGCGCCTCAAGGGCCGCTTACGTCGCGCATACAGAAGAGCATGTTGCCAGCGCTGACAAGCGACTTTCCCGGGAATTTTCTGCCGCGGAAAAGTGGTCTGAAGCGCTCCGCAAAGCCGCTATTTCGCCGGCACCCGCTCCGCAAAACGCGGGGCAACCAGCGGTGTCTCCGCCGTCTCGCGCGCCTCGGCTTCGTCGGCGATCTCGACCGCTTCGCGGTAGTGCGCTTCGAGGAGCGCGGTTTGCGCTCGCTGCTCGAAATTTGCCGCGACCGATTCGCTTGCGAGCACGCCCATCTCGGCAAACGAACGCCGCGAACGCGTCATCTTTTTCATTTCCGCGGCGAGCGCCTCGTAATCGCGCTCCTCCACGAGCGCACCCGAGCGGCCTTCTTCAACCGCCTCGGGAATTCCGCCGTGTCGCGTCGCCAGCACCGGCATTCCGGTCGCCATCGCTTCTAAAATCGAGTTCGGAATTCCTTCCTGATTCTCATCCGCAGACATCTCGCTCGGGTGCAGGAAAACGTGGCAGCGATGATAAAGCGCCAGCAGATCCGCTTGGGAAAGAAATCCGGTAAAGTGCACCCACTCGCTCACGCCCAGCTCGCTCGCGAGCGCTTCGAGCGCCGGTTGCAGCGGCCCTTTGCCGGCGATGAACAATTCCGCGCGCGGATTCACCTTCTGGAAAAGAGCGAAGGCGCGCAGACAAGTCGTCAGGCCCTTTTTCGGGATGAGCCGGCAGGCTTGCAAGAAATGCCAGGCGCCATCGCGCGGCGCCGCCCGGCGGATCATGGGAAACTGCTGCAGCGGCACGCCGGTGCGATTGATCCGGATTCGTCCCGGCGGGCAACCGATCGCAATTAAGCGCCGTTCCAGCGAACGCGAACGGGCCAGGATCAGCGGCGCCGCCTGAAAGACTTTTCTCAACTTCATCGCGTAATCCGGATTAGCGGCTTTCAGCATCACATCGGCGCCGTGGAACGAGACCACGCAAGGCCGCCGCCAGCACTCGATGAAAGGCAACAAATGCACGCCGGTGTGCCCGAAATAAATGTGCATCAAATCCGCGCCGCGGCGTTCGAGCAAATTAGAGAGCGCCTGGTATTCGCCGCGGTAGACGATCGGCGGCCGGCGCTCGACAAATTTCAGCCAGCCATGTCGCAGCGGATTAATCCGTGGCTTCGGAATCAGCTCGATATCGTCGAAGGGAAAACGCTCGCGGTTTTGCAACTTCTTCGTCATGATGAAAGTCTGCACGTCGCTCAGAGCCGTCACCTGCCGGTAGATGTGAAGCATCTCCGACTTCAGAAACGTGGTGCAATAACTGGCGACGACGAGCTTCGGCATAATTGAGGGAACTTCTTAGGCGGTTTTAAAAAGTCGGACTTTGATCGGAATGGCGTTCCTTGTCCAACTCTTATTCAAGCACACTTTTTTCCGGGGTTCGTGCATAAGAATCCGTCAAAACAGTTTTGCCCGAGCCCTCTTCGCTTAGCCAGCGCTCCAGTTCGCGTTTGAGCTCTTCGATTCCGTCGGACTCCTTTGCGGAGATCGGTAGCACAATCCGGTCCGCGAAACGCTTTTGAAATGCGCCCAGGTTTTCCTCCGCATCCGGCAGATCCATTTTGTTCGCGATCACGCGCCACGGCCGCTGCGAGAGACGCGCGTCGTAGAGGTTGATTTCGCGCCGGAGATGCTGCAGGTCGTCGATTGGGTTGCGCCCTTCGCTCCCCGCCATATCGAGGACAAAGAGGAGCAGCTGGCAGCGGGTGATATGCCTGAGAAACGCGTGACCCAGCCCGAGATTGTCATGCGCCCCTTCGACCAAACCGGGAATATCCGCGACCGTCGCGCGGCGGTAGTCGGGAAAATCGACCACGCCGATCATCGGATGCAGGGTCGTGAACAGGTAAGGCGCAACCTTCGGATGCGCGGCCGAGATACGCCGCAGCAAGGTCGACTTCCCCGCGTTCGGATAACCAACCAAACCCGCATCCGCGATCGTGCGCAGCTCGAGAACAAAAGTTCCTTCTTCTCCTTCCTCCCCTTCCGAATACTGGCGCGGCGCGCGGTTGCGCGAGCTTTTGTAATGGACGTTTCCCTTCCCGCCTTTGCCGCCGTCGCAGAGAATGTACTCGTCGTTAGGCCGGACCAGATCGGCGAGCGGTTCCATTGCTGATTGCTGATTATTGATTACTGATTGCTGTTCTCCGGGCTTGGATTCTTCCCACACCACCGTTCCCGCCGGCACCTTCACGATTTTCGGCGGCGCGCCCCGTCCGTGCATTTGTTTGCCCATGCCGTGGGCGCCTTTTTTCGCCTTGATCAATGGCTCGTAGAAAAGGCTCGCGAGGTTGTCCGTATGTTCATCGGCGCGCAAGATGATATCGCCGCCTTTGCCGCCATCGCCGCCGTCGGGACCGCCGCGCGGCACGAATTTCTCCCGCCGAAAACTGACACAGCCGCGGCCACCATCCCCCGCCTTCGCCACGACTTTGATCCGGTCGACGAACATCATAGCAACCATACACATAGGCGGCACCCACGATAGCTGCGACCACCTAACGATGTCCTGAAATGGCCTAACGAACTCCATGCTCTCATCCCGAGACGGCGGAGCGCGGCGAGGGACCTCGCGAGTGATCAGAGACGCTCAGTTCCAATCCGAAGACTTCCGAGAGCATGCCAGGTCCCTCGCTTCGCTCGGAGATGACAACTGCGCCATCCACCGTCAGCGACCTACTTCCGCACCAGCGTCTCGTAAAGCTGCTTCGTTTCCTGCGCGATCGCGCTCCAGCTAAACTTTTCTTCGGCCCGTTTTCGTCCCGCACGCCCGAATTTTTTTTGCAATTCCGGATCGGCCATCAGCTCGTTGATGCGGGTCGCTAGATCGCGCGAAAATTTCATCGGATCGATCGGCTCGAACGGGCTCTCCTTCATCTGCTCGACCGGCACCAGAAACCCAGTCTCGCCATCCACCACCACTTCTTTGATCCCACCCACCGCGCTCGCCACCACCGCCGTCTCGCACGCCATCGCCTCGAGGTTGATGATCCCGAAGGGTTCGTAAATCGACGGACAACAAAAAACCGCCGCGCGCGAGTAGAGCTTGATCACATCGGGCTTCTCGAGCATCTCGTCGATCCAAATGATGCCGCCGCGTATTTCCTGAGCTTGTTTCACGGCCGCCTTCATTTGCTCGGCGATCGCGGGCGTGTCGGGCGCGCCGGCGCAGAGGACGATTTGAAAATCGCGCCCCATCATTTCGATCGCCCTAACGAGGTGCACGATCCCCTTCTGCCGCGTGATCCGCCCCACGAAAAGGAGGAACGGCTTCGCCGGATCGATCCCATATCGGATCAAGGCGTCGCCGTTTTCGCTCGGCCGATATTCCTGCAGATCGATCCCGTTATAAATCACGTGCAAGCGCGACGGCTCGATCGCGAACAGGCGCTCGAGGTCGCTTTTCGTTTCCTTCGAAACTGCGATGACAGCATCCGCCATTTCCAGCGCCGTCTTCTCCAGCCAAACGGTGAAATCGTAACCGCCACCGAGCTGCTCGCGCTTCCACGGACGCAACGGTTCGAGCGAATGGACCGTGATGACGAGCGGCCGCCCGTAATTCAGCTTCGCCAAAAGTCCGCCAAAATGGCTGTACCAAGTGTGGCAATGCACGACATCGGCGGTAATGTCGCGAGTGTTGAAGTCGAGGCAGCGTTGCACCGCGCCGAAGACCGGACGCAACGGCTTCGGACAAGTGTAAGCGCCCATCTCGACCTCGAAACCGCGCACCTCGGGATTCGTGCCTAACGACGCCTGGTCCCCGAAGCAGCGCACCTCCACTTCCATCGATTTTGCCAGCTCGCGCGAAAGATAATCGACGTGCACGCCGGCGCCGCCATAGATGTGCGGCGGGTATTCGTTAGTCAAAAAAAGCGCCTTCACTATTTCGCGTTCACCAGCAGCACGGGCACGGTCGCGCGATGCCGCACTTGCGTGATCGTGCTCCCGTACATCAGATCCTTCAGAAAGCGATGGCCATGCGTCGTCATCGCGATCAAGTCGCAGCCCTGGTCAGCCGCGGCTTTCAAAACGCCGGCCGCCGGCTCACCGAGCGCGAGCTTCGTCTCCACCTCCAGCCCCTCTGCTCGCAACCTGGTCGCCGCCTGCTCCAGATAATCCCGGTCCTCTTTCATCTCCTCCGAGTCGGCGAGCTGAAAGCGATTGTAATTCCGCGCCGCCCAGCCGTCGGCCACGTGGAAGAGGAGCAGTTGCGAGCCATGAACTTTCGCCAGCTCCGCGATGTGCGAAAACATCACTTGATCGGTCGGGCTGTTGTCGAGCGCGACGAGGATTTTCTTGTACATCGGCGAAAAGCTTTAGTGGTAGGTTTGAAGTTTTAAATTCTCCGGCACTCTTTCGCGTGCCCGCCTCTCTCCACTTAAAACTTAAAATTTAAAGCTTAAAGCTGATTCGTTATGCCGCGCCGCGCCGCTCCGGTCGTCCTTGCCCTCGACATCGGCACCTCGTCTGTGCGCAGCGCGCTCTTCGACGAAAATGCGCGGGCTTTTCCGCAGAGCCGCGCCAGCGCGGCGTATCGCGTCTGTCATTCCGCCGACCACGGCGCGGAACTCGATCCCGCTGTGCTCCTGCGCGCGACGAAGAAATGTCTGCGCCTAACGAAAAGTCCGATTTCAACGGTGACCGGCTCCGGATTTTGGCACAGTCTCCTCGGCCTCGATCGCGCCGGCAAGCCATTGACTCCGATCTACACCTGGGCGGATGCGCGCTGCGCCGCCGACGCCGCGAGCCTGCGGGAAGAACTGGACGAGCGGGCCGTCCAGCAACGCACCGGCTGCATGCTGCGCGCTTCCTTTTGGCCGGCAAAATTGCTCTGGTTGCGCCGCACGCAGCCGAAAGTTTTCCGCCGCGTCGCCCGCTGGGTTTCGCCGGCCGAATGGATCTTTGAGGAACTTTTCTCCGTTCGCGCCTGTAGTCACTCGATGGCCAGCGGCACCGGACTCTACGATTTCCTCGCGCATGATTGGGATCGCGAGCTGCTGGAGCTCACCGGTCTAACGAGCTCGCAGCTCAACCCGTTGCGCGACCGGGTCGCGAGCATTTTTCCCGCGATCGGCGACGGCGCCGCGAGCAACCTCGGCAGCGGCGCCTCCGCACCGGGCATCGTCGCGATCAACGTCGGCACGAGCGGGGCCGTGCGCGCAATTCCACCGCCCGGCGCGCCGCTGCCATTCGGACTTTTTCGCTTCGTCGTCGATCACCGCCGAGGGCTGCTCGGTGGCGCGGTCAGCAACGCCGGCAATCTCCGCGCCTGGTGCCTGCGCGAACTCCGCCTTTCCCCTAACGAGCGCAAGATCGAGCAGCTCCTTCAAACCTCCGCCGGCAGCGCCTCGCGCCTGACGATCCTTCCTTTTTGGACAATCGAACGCGCCCCCACCTGGCCGGAAAACCTAGACGGCATCATCGTGGGCTTGACCCAGACGACCACCGCCGTCGATCTCCTGCACGCCACCACGGCGGCCGTTTGCCACCGCCTGGCAGACATTTTCGATCGTCTCGAAGGCGCTCTCGGCCGGAGCAAAAAAATCGTCGTCTCCGGCGGTATTCTGCAATCGCCCGCCTCCTTGCAGATTCTTGCCGATTCTTTAGGCCGCGATCTCGCGACCTGCGCCGATCAGGAAGCGTCGCTCCGCGGCGCCGCGGTTTGTGCGCTCGAACAATCGGGGCGAAAAGTCCCCGAGCAGAAGCGAGGGAAGTGGATTCGCCACGATCGGAAAGCCGCGAGCCGCGCACGAGAGGCGCGCCACCGGCAGGAGCAGCTGGAATGTAGCGCGGGTCTCTGACCCGCGTCGCTGGCAAGACCGCCCACGTAAGATCGACAGCCGACGCGGGTGAGACAACTGGCGCTACACGCGCTCGAGCGCTTTCAACCAGCTCACGACGAGCGCATGTTTCCGCTTCTCGCCGGTGCGCTCGAAAATGAAAAGCAGATTCGCGAGCATGCGCATGAAGACGAGCCGCGGCGGGGCCGGCGCAAAATAACTCGACTCCGTTTTCAAGCGTTGCCGCGCCAGAATCGCCTCGCAATCGGGCCGCGACAAAATCCGCCCTTGATGAAACGGATCGAACAAAATGCGCTCGTAGCGCGCGATAAAATGCCCGGGCAAATTGATTCCATCGATCTGCATGTTCGCACGCCGCCCGATGATCATGTAGAGCACCGCGAGCGAGAGCGGAATCCCCAGCCGCGTCTCGATCACGTCGCCCAGGAGTGAATTTTTCGGGTCGTAATATTCCTCGGCATTTCCGCGGCAACCGAGATCCTCCGCCATGAAAGTCGTTAGCACTTGCAAACGTTCGCGGCTCGATTCCGCGCGGGAAACGAGCATGCGCAGACGCCGGCCCCAGGCGTCCAGTTTCCGGCGCAGCTTTGCGACCGGCGCGTCCGGCTCGAAACAGCGCGTCAACAACCACCAGGCCGCCTCGATATCGCCGTGCTCGGGAAACAGATGCGCGAAGAGCAGCATCTCGTCGTGCGCCTCGTCGCTCTCAATTTTTGACAACACCTCGCGCACATGCTCCGTCACCGCGGCGTCGTCGAGCGCAAGGAGGTCGCGCAAGGCGGCAACTCCGTCACTCCCGGTTTCAATCAATTGTTCCTTTAGGAGCGTGACGGTCGAAGGGTCGTTGTCGCGCAAGAGCCTAACGATCGCCTCCTTTTGGAACATGCATCCTTGTACAATTTTAGCGCGTGCGGCGCAAGAGGTTCCCTCGGCGGTCAGGGCCTGTAGACGGCTTCTCTGGGAGGCACGGGGGTTACATTCGTTAGGCGGCCGCCTTTTCTTCACCATCACCCTCGCGCTTGGCAGAGCGAAGCGTCTACAATCTTGCCTCGACGCTTGCAGCAGACCGCCCCACCGTTGCCGCCTTATCTAACTGTTCCGTCGCCATGCGCACCCGCGGCAAACTTTCCGGTTAATTCGCGCGCAGCACCGCGCGCCACCCGCGCAGAGGAGAAATGCCAGATTAACGACAAGCGAAATGCCGAAATCCTTCGCGTCAGCCAATCCACTTTGCGGGGAGATCGAACAGCGGCAGCAGCAGATGACGCCGAGCAGCGGCACGGGGCCAGGCGCAGGGTTTGGCAGAGCACGTTGCCGCTCCGCTGCGCCCAATGCCGCGTCTCTTCTCGAGCGCGCGGATCCGCCTTAGAAAATCAGCCAGAGCACGGCGATGACGCGGCCGGAGTAGAGAAGGGCGGTGAGTCCATCGCGAAAACGACGCGGCGCGCCGCAGAGCGATGCCGCTCAGATCGCTTGACCGCTTCGTTCTTCGCGTGCCTCGAGGATAATTGTGGCCATTCCGATCTCTTCGGTGTGGCTCAAACTGATCCAGATATTTCCGACGCCGCGTTCTTTTGCCATCTTCTCCGCGCCGCCGCTGAGGGCGACAAATGGCTCGCCGCTTTCTTTTTTTTGAACGTCAAGATCGCGCCAGCCCATCGATTTTCCGATGCCGGTGCCGAAAGCTTTCGAGAGCGCTTCTTTCGCCGCGAAGCGGGCTGCGAGGTGGCGCGCGGGAAATTTCATCGATTGCGCGTAGGCGATTTCTCCCGCGGTGAAAACGCGCTGGAGAAAACGGTCGCCAAAGCGCTGGATTGAATTCTCGATCCGGTCGCAATCGACCAGATCGATGCCTATCCCGAGGATGCTCATCCGCGGTAGTCTTGCATCAAGGCGAGCATTTCGCGCACGGCCGTTTCGATTCCGACGAGGAGCGCGCGGGCGATGATGGAGTGGCCGATATTAAGCTCCGCGAGACTCGGGATTTGGCGGATGAGCGAAATATTACGGTAGTTGATGCCGTGTCCGGCGTTGACTTGCAGGCCGAGATTCGCTGCCCGCATTGCCGCATCGCGCAGCCGGTCGAGCTCCTGACGCTCAACTTTTTCAGTAAAGGCATTGGCCAGCGCGCCGGTGTGCAATTCCACGATGTCGGCCTCCAGTTCCGCGGCGGCGTTCACCTGCTCCGCCGCCGGATCGATGAACATGCTGACGCGAATGCCGGCGAGATGCATCCGCTGCACCGTCGATCCCAGACCGCGCCCCTGCCTAACGAGATCGATGCCGCCCTCAGTCGTGATTTCGGCGCGCTTTTCCGGCACGAGACAAATTTCATCCGGCTGCAGGCGCAGCGCGAAGTCAACGAGCTCAGGCGTGTGGCCCAGCTCGAGGTTAAGCTTCGTCATGATATTCGCCCGAAGACGTTTCAGATCGCGGTCCTGCATGTGGCGGCGATCGGAGCGCAAGTGCGCGGTGATGCCGCTCGCGCCGGCGCGTTCGCAAAGGCTGGCCGCGGCGATCGGGCCCGGCTCGACGTTTTTCGAATCCGGCATCGTCGCATAGCGCGCCTGCCGAAGCGTGGCGACGTGATCGATGTTGACGCCGAGACGGAGAGTTCCCATAGCCGTCAATAGGAGCACGAAGCGCGTGAAGCAAATCCGCGGCTGGCCGCGGAGCCGCCGGGTAGCGCATGCGTCTCGCGTGCTGGTTACGCGTTCCGCCGTAACGAACTTTTCTTGCAGTCTGGGATGGAAGGAAGATGCAGCGTTACAAGGAAAGTTCGCGACGGCGGAACGCCGTCGCCAGCATGCGAGACGCATGCGCTACCCGGAAAAGACAGCGCTACTCCAAAACTTCGAACTGACTCATGAGCTTAAACATCTCGTAGCGCTCCTCGATTTCGTCGTTCGTTAGGCTGCGCATTCGATCCATGCTGAAAGCTTCGACGTTGAAACTCGCGAGCACGCTGCCGTAGATGAGCGCCCTTCGCAGCTGCCGAAAATCGACTTCTCCATCGCCCTTGCCCGCGAGATATCCCGCCACGCCTCCCGCAAAAGTGTCTCCCGCGCCGGTGGGATCGTGGATGTCCTCGAGCGGATAAGCGCCGCAGCTGAAAAAATCGTCAGGGCCGAAGAGGAGCGCGCCGTGCTCGCCTTTTTTCACCGCGACATACTTCGGACCCATCCGGCGAATCTCGCGGCCGGCGCGAATCAGACTGGTATTGTTGGTCATTTGGCGCGCTTCGCTGTCGTTGAGGATGAGCAGGTCGATGCGCGGGAGGAGCGCGTCGAGATCTTTTCGCGTCGTCTCAATCCAAAGATCCATCGTGTCGGCGACGACAAAATGCGGGCGCTTCATCTGGTCGAGCACATGGGATTGCAGCGAAGGCGCGATGTTGGCGAGAAGGACGAAAGCGGTCTCGCGAAAATTCGCGGGTAAGGCCGGCTCGAAGTTCTCGAAAACATTGAGCGCAACCGATTTGGTTTCGCGGGTGTTCAAGTCCCAGGCGTATTCGCCGCTCCAGCGGAAGGTTTTTCCCTCGGCTCGCTGCACGCCGCTCGCGTCGATCTGGTGGCTTTTCCAGAAGTCGAATTCCGATTCTGGAAAATCGTCGCCGACCACGCCGACGAGCTGGACCGGGGTGAAAAAACTCGCCCCCAGCGCCGCGTAGGAAGCGGAACCCCCGAGCTGATCGGTGTGTTCTTCGACTGGCGTTTTGACCGTGTCGAGAGCGATGGAACCAACTACGAGAACAGACATGAGTTATTGCCGATTATTCAGCACGCGACGCGCAGCTCGCGTGGCGGCTGCGATGTCGGCGCTTTGCAGCAGACCCGATACGATGACGGCGCGCTTTGCGCCAGCGGCCAGAACGTCGGGCAGGTTGTCGAGCTTGATCCCGCCGATGCAGAAGATGGGGATGCGCACCAGCTCATGGACGCGACTGATTTCGTCGAGACCAATCGGCGCATAATCAGGTTTGGTCGGCGTAGCCAAGAGCGGGCCGAAGCCGATGTAATCCGCGCCCTCGGCTGCGGCGGCGACAGCTTGCGCGACACTGTGGGTGGATTTTCCGATCCAACAATCGCGCCGCCTAACGATCTCACGCGCGGCCGCGAGCGGCAGGTCGTCCTGGCCGAGGTGGAGACCCTCCACTGGCAGGTCTCGCGCGATCTCAGGATGGTCGTTAATAATCAGCGGCACTCCCGCGCCGCTCGTTAGGCTATGCAGCTCGTCGGCGAGCTCGCGAATCTTGTCCGTGCTCTGGTTCTTCGCACGCAGCTGGATAATGTCCGCGCCGCCGCGCAGCAGTTCCCCCGCAATCCGGAGAGCGTCGTGAGGCGCGATGTAGCCCAGATCGAGAATAGCGTAAAGCCGAGCCAAGCCTAACGAGTTCATTGACGCGCGGTTTCGCACCTTTGTCATCCTGAGCCGGCGCAGCGCGGCGAAGGACCTCGCAACCGTTGCTCGAGGTAAACTCTCATTCTGGCGTCGAAGAACGCTTGCGAGGTCCCTCGACTGCGTTGCGCTCCGCTCGGGATGACAAAGCTCTTCGGCGCAGCGTCATTCGTAGCCAGCGCGCTCTCCGCACTTCTCACTCCCGCGCCGCCACTCAATCGTGCAACCGGCCGTTCGAGGGCCGCAGCTCAAAGGCCTCGGAATTCATGATCCGATCGACGAAGCCGGTGTCGTAATTGCCGTCTCGGAAATCGGCGTTGCGCATGATCGCGTTGTGAAAAGGAATCGTCGTCTTGATGCCGGTGATGAGGTACTCGCCGAGCGCGCGCCGCATCCGCGCGATCGCGGATGCGCGCGTCGCGCCGACCGCAATCAGTTTGGCGATCATCGAGTCATAGTTAGGCGGAACCGTGTAGCCCGTGTAGACGTGCGAATCGATCCGGATCCCGCGCCCGCCTGGCGCGTAGTAGAAGGTGATTCGTCCGGCGGAAGGCTGAAAATTGCGCGCCGGATCTTCGGCATTGATCCGGCACTGGATGGCGTGCTGGCGGGCGAGCGGCCGCGCGACGTGCGGCGAAAGTTTGTCGCCCGCGGCGATGTGAATTTGCTCTTTCACGAGGTCGCAGCCGTAAACTTCCTCCGTGATCGTGTGCTCCACCTGGATGCGGGTGTTCATCTCGATGAAGTAATAATTCTCCTTCTGATCGACGAGGAATTCGATCGTCCCGGCGTTCACATAATTGACCGACTGCGCGAGCTTGACCGCGGCCTGACCCATCTTGCGGCGGAGCGACGGTGTGAGCAGTGGCGAGGGACATTCTTCGATCACCTTCTGATTGCGCCGCTGGATCGAGCAATCGCGTTCGCCGAGGTGGACCGTGTTGCCATGGCTGTCAGCCATGATCTGAAACTCGATGTGGTGCGGGTTCACGATCAGTTTCTCGATGTAAACTTCGGCGTTCCCAAAAGCCTTCTCCGCCTCGGTCCGCGCGCCGTGAAATCCTTGCACCAGACTCGCTTCGTTATGCGCCGCGCGCATCCCGCGCCCGCCGCCGCCGGAGACTGCCTTGATCATCAGCGGGTAGCCGATCTTTTTCGCGACCCGCTTCGCTTCCGCTTCCGTCTCGACGATGCCGTCGCTCCCCGGCGTCACTGGCACGCCGGCTTTGCGGGCACACGCGCGCGCGGAATTTTTGTCGCCCATTAGGTGCATCGCTTCCGCGGTCGGCCCGATGAATTTGATTTTGCAGCTCTCGCAGACCTCGGCGAAGTGCGCGTTCTCGGCGAGGAATCCATACCCGGGATGGATCGCGTCGACGTCGCCGACTTCCGCGGCGCTCATGATGCGATCGATCCGCAGGTAACTATCGGAGCTGGGCGCGGAGCCAATGCAGATCGATTCGTCCGCGAGCTGGACGTGGAGCGAATCGACGTCGGCCTCGGAATAAACCGCGAGCGTGCGGATGCCGAGTTCCTTGCAGGCGCGGATGACGCGGAGTGCGATTTCGCCGCGGTTGGCGATGAGGATTTTTTCGAACATTTACCAAATCGCGCCACAGCAAACTGTCATCCCGATCCGGCGAAGCACGGAGAGAGACCCCACAGTCGGAATCTTCGGTTGCTCGTTAACAGAAATCACGGGTTGTAAATGAGAGGTCCTTCGCCCTGCTCAGGAGGACGCGGAAGCGTCACCTAACGGACTTTGAAAAGCGCCTGACCGAACTGCACCGGCTTCCCATTCTCCGCCACCACTTCAGCGATCACGCCGCTGACTTCGGCTTTGATTTCGTTCATCACTTTCATCGCTTCGATGATGCAGACCACAGTCTCGGCATTCACTTCCTGGCCGATCTCGATGAAGGCGGGCGATTCCGGCGAAGCCGCGCGGTAAAAAGTGCCGACCATCGGCGAAATGATTTCCTTGGAGGCAGCGGGAGCGGAGCCGCTCGCGGATGCGTCCGGCGCACCTGAAGTCTTGGCCGGAGCGGCCGCGGGGAGAAGGACCTGGCCCATCGTGGGGAAAGCGGGCGGAGGCAGAAAGACGGTCTGCTCACCGGCGCCTTTTTGCAGTTTAAGTTTGAAGCCGTCCTTCTCCATTTCGAAGACGGAAAGGTCGTTTTTCTTCATCAAGTCGATGATGGCTCTGATATCTTTTAGTTCCAAAAGCGTTCCTTTCCGCGCGAAGTGAAGGCGTTAGGTAAAGCGTTCTTACGGGCGGGGTCAAGCAGGCGGGTTGGGCTGGAGCGCGAGTCGCCAACGCGGGTGAGACGCTCGCGCTACACGTCGACCGCCCGCAATGTAGTGCGGGTCTCTGACCCGCCCGCGCCGAGCTGTGCTTCCCGATAATCAAAAATGCGCTCGAGTTGCGGTCGAATGGAAAGCCGATTCAAGGCCGCCCCGAAAAAGCCAAACGGCGGCACGTAGGTGACTAGATCGCGTACCTCCGTTCTCCCCTGCGGCAGAGCCCGGAAAAAGTGCTCGTGATGCCAGAGCCGGTACGGCCCGACCCGCTGTTCATCGACAAAGCGATGCGGCGCCTCGACGTGGACGATCTCCGTCAGCCAGGTGAGCGGAATGCCTAACAATGGCGAAACCGTGTATTCGATCATCAGCCCAGGGTACACTTCCGGCGGCAACTCGCGCTTGATCCGGAAGTTCAACTCCGGCGGCGTGATCTTCCTGAGGTTGCGCGGATCGGAAAAAAAGCGCCAGCATTCGGCCAGGCCTAACGAAACGATTTGCTTCCGCTCGAGCTGGTAAATCGGCATACGGACCGTAACACAGGCAACCTGCCTGTCCCGTCGCGCGGGCTTCCAGCCTGCAGCCTCTGGCCGGGTAGCGCATACGTCCCGTGTGCTGGCGAATGCGTCTCGCAGTCGCGAACTTTCCTTGACGGCAGCGTTCTCGTAACGTCTTCGCGGTAAGAAAAGTTCGCGACGGTGGAACACCGTCGCCAGCACGCGAGCCGCGTGCGCTACCCAAGCGGGATGCGCTGCCACGCCTGCGTATCGGGTTGCACGCTGGAGACACAGTCGCTCACTATTTTTCCATCTCGCATCTCAATGATCCGCGAGGCCGCTGCGGCGACCTCAGCGCTGTGCGTCACCAAGATGAGCGTGGCCAATTGTTCGTCCGCGATTTCCCGCAGTAACGTGAGCACCCGCTCCGCCGATGCCGTATCGAGATTGCCCGTCGGCTCATCCGCAATCAAAAGCGACGGCCGATGCACGAGCGCGCGCGCGATCGCGGTGCGCTGCTGTTCACCACCGCTCAGTTGATGAACAAAATGACCCGCCCTTTCCGTTAGGCCGACGCGCCGCAGCAGCTCCTGCGCGCGCGCCTCGCATTCCGCCAGCGGCACCCCCTGCAGGAGCAAAGGCAGGCTGACGTTTTC
Source organism: Chthoniobacterales bacterium (assembly GCA_013815325.1). GTDB lineage: Bacteria > Verrucomicrobiota > Verrucomicrobiia > Chthoniobacterales > UBA10450 > Palsa-1392. Next base: position 15,367 of record JACDGM010000050.1, on the reverse strand, counting down.
CTGCACGTTCATCGTCGGCAGGAGGTTGAAAAACTGAAAGACCAGACCGAGCTGGCGGCGGCGGAAATGCGTCAGGGCTGCGTCATCCGCCGTCGTTAGGCTGAGGCCGTCGACGGTGATCTCGCCCGCAGTCGGACGATCGAGGCCGGCGATCAGGTGCAACAAAGTGCTCTTCCCGCAGCCGCTCGGCCCGACGACCGCGACGAATTCATGCGGCGCGATGGAGAGCGAAACGCCGCCGAGCGCGTGGACGGAGCGCTCGCCGGTCTCGTAATAGCGGGTAACATTCTGGAGCGAAATCATGCCGGCGACCGCTCATCTACCTCCGCGCGATGGCCACGCAAGGTCTCCTCTCGATTTTCACATCGTCGACGAGTCCGATGATTACCTCGTGGTGGAGAAGCCGCCCTTCCTCCTCATCCATCCGAGCAAACCCGGCGGCCCGCCCACACTTTGGGCCGCGCTCCGCGACTTGCTCGCCTTCGAGTTGGTCAACGGCGGCCAGGTCTCGATCGTCAACCGCCTCGATCGCGAGACGAGCGGGCTCGTCTTGATTGCGAAAAACGCCCCCGCGGCGCGCCGCTTCGGCCTCGCAATGGAGCAGCGTCGCATCGAGAAGGAATACCTCACGATCGTCAACGGCTGGCCATCTTGGGAGACGATCACGGTCGATGCTGCCCTCGCCCGGCAGGGCGCGCATGCGCCTTCCGCGATTTGGTTGAAACAGGCAATCCACGAGGAGGGCGCGCCGGCACTGACCGAGTTTGAGGTGGAAGACCGGTTCGTTAGGCCGAGCTCGTTAGGCGGAAAATTCGCGATTGTGCGCGCACTTCCGCGCACTGGCCGGACGCATCAGATTCGGGTTCACCTTGCACACCTCGGGCACCCGCTTGTCGGCGACAAAATCTATGGGCCTAACGAGCAGCTTTATCTGCGTTTTATCGAGACTGGGTGGAGCGAAGAGTTGCAACGCCAGCTGCTCCTCCCGCGCCACGCGCTCCATTCCGCGCGGCTCCGGCTCGACGAACGGCTGGACTGGAGAAGTCCGCTCCCGCTCGACCTAACAAGCTGGATGCGCTCTACCAACTGATTCGGTTGGAAAAAGTTGTCATCCCGATTCGGCGAAGCACGGCGAGGAACCTCATAAGCTACGCGGAGTTCCAATCCCGCAGCATCATGAACCCGTGAGATCCCTCTCCGTCCTTCGGCGGATCGGGATGACAATCGTTTTCGTGGGGCGACGATTATTTCGCGCTCGTCACCTTAAGATTCAGAATCCGGATGCGCACGCCGCCATCCATCTTGTGATCCGTCGCTAGTGTTAAACCGCCGGTCTTCTCGTAATTTTCCCACGTGCCGCTCATTCCCTTCTCGCCTTTCGGGAGGTAATCCCACGCAGTCACCAGCTTGGTCGCCGGGTCAACATAGAGCCGGTATTCATCGTTAGGCGTGAGCCCGACCTTCGCAAAGCTCAGCCGCAAAACGTCGCGCTTCGCCCCGTCGCTTTCTTTCGTCCCCTCGGAGATCGCTCTCACACCGCGGTCCTTCAATTTCACCGGAGCGAGCAGCCAGTAAGAATCGTTCACCCAGCGCGCGTAGGCGGCCTTCGCTTCCTCGGTTGAAGCGGGGTCCGCCAGGTTCACGGTCACGTCCTTGCCTTTCCATTTCACCTCGTCGGTTTGCGTCGCGACATCCCAATGATGCTCCGCTTGCGCCACGATTTTGCCGTTTTTTTCGACCGCAAAAGTGAAGTCGATCGTTTTCACATTGGACCAGTTCGGGCCGCCGCTGGCCTGCCACACTTCCTGCGCGAGGTGCTTGCCCTGGGCGGCCTCGTCCGCCACGCAAACTGGATGAGGGAGCAGCGCCGCCATCGCGCCTGCAATCGAGAGAAAGAAAAACTTCTTCATCCCACGATCATGCGGGGCGGCCGCTCAATTGCAATTGCAGGAACTCGAAATATGCTTCCGCCCTTTATGAAACTGCGTCGTCTTTCCCTCGCCGTCGCCCTCGGCCTTTCCTTATCCTCGGCGAGCGGCCTGCGGGCGGGCGAGGCCGCCCCGGGCGGCGCGCAGCAGCCGCTCGTGACAAGCGAGGGCGTCGATGCCCCGCACTTCGAACTTTCGGCCGAGACCGCCTATCTCCTTTCCGTTGCCGGCAACCCGAATAATTACGAAATCGGCGCCCAGTTCTTCACGGGCCGTCTCCGCTGGGGAGTGAACGACAACGACCAGAGTTTCTTCCGCGGTTACAACCAGGTTTACGGTCTGGCCATGGCGGAGCCGATCTTTCGCGGACCGGAGAACCATTATTTCGGCATCTCCGTCGGGCTCCGCCACGTCTTCGTTCGGCCTGGCTCGCGCGTTCAATTTTACACCTCGGCGGGATTGGGCCTTGGCTGGATCGACAGCACCGACGAATTTCGCCAGGGACAGGGGCAGGATTTCACCTTCAATATTCTCTCCGCGGGCGGTCTCGAATATCGGGTGAACGATCGGTTTAAAGTGAGTGTCGGCGTTCTTTACCAGCATCTCTCGAATGGCGGCCAGACCGATCCGAATCCGAGCCTCAATCTGTTCGGGCCGCAGGTTGGTGCGACGTTCTCGTTCTAGTCTCCTTTAATCCTGCACTTACACTTACTCCTCTGCGTTCTTTGCGTGTAAGTGAAAGTGTAAGATTAAAGATCGGAGCATGAGCGCGCCTAACGAAAACGTCCTCGTCGTTAGGCGGAGCCTCCTCGACGAGCTGGGAAGCTTCCAAGGTTTGCAGTTCAACCCGCAGCACTACCTCGACTCCCTCCTCGCGCGCGGAAACAACCATTTCCTCGCCCGCGCCGTCGCCGAGACCGATCCCACGCACAAACAAATCATCCCTTACGCGCTTCTCGCTTGCGGTGATCGCGTCCTCCATTACGTCCGCGGAAAAAAGACGGGCGAACAACGGCTCGTCGCGAAAGGCTCGATCGGGATCGGCGGTCACATGAATGACGAGGACGAGTCGCTCTTCGCCTGGGACGAGCAGGCCTACCGTGCCGGCGTCGAGCGCGAGGTGCACGAAGAGGTTCTGATCGAGACGCATTTCGAAGACCACATCGTCGCGCTGCTAAATGATGAGACCACCGAAGTGGGCCGCGTTCACCTCGGAATCGTGCACGTTTTTCGTCTCGCGGAAGCGAAGGTGCAGAAAGGCGAAGCGATGATCACGAATCTCGGGTTCCTCACCAAGACCGAACTGCTTGCGCAGCGAGAGAATCTCGAGACCTGGTCGCAAATCTGCGTCGATCATCTCGACGAGCTGCTCGCTAGCTGACGATCTCGCAGGCGCAGGTCCAGAGCAGAGGATCGAGCTCCGCGCGCGATCGCCCCGCGAGATCATCGGCCGTCGCCACATCGCGCAGGACCGCGAAAAGAGTCGAGCCGGAACCGGAAAGCAGCGCCGCCGCCACCTCCGGTTGCGCGCGCAGCCACTGCTTCATCCGCGCGAGAAAAACATACTTTTCGAAGACCGGCCTCTCCAGATCGTTGCCAAGGACGAGCTCGCCTAAGGACTGCGGCGCGTAGTCAATCCCGGGCAGCTCGCGCGATTCACACCAGGATTGATAGGCCCAAGCCGTCGGGACGCCGAACTGCGGTTTAAGCAAAAGCAGGGGCAGCTTCGGCAGCGCCCCGACCGGTTCCACGATTTCTCCGCGGCTGCTGCAAACAGCCGCGCTCGCGCCGATAAAAAATGGCACGTCTGAGCCGATCGCAGCCGCCAAACTCGTTAGGCGAGCGCGCGTTAGCGGGCTCCCGTGCAGTTCGTTCAACCCGAGCAGGGTGCTCGCGGCATCGCTGCTCCCGCCGCCCAGACCGGCCCCGTGCGGGATCTTTTTCCGCAACTGAATCCGGACCGATGCTTCTGTTTTCGTCGCTGCGAAAAAGCTCCGCGCCGCGCGCAGGACGAGGTTCTCCTCGCCTCCGGGGAGGCTCGGATCGTCGCAGGAAAAAACCGTGCCATTTCCAGGGTCGTTAGGCTCAATTACCAGCTCGTCCCGCAACGAGATTGGAGCCATGAGCGTCTCGATTTCGTGAAAGCCATCCTCCCGCCGGCGCAGAACCCGGAAGCGCAAATTGATCTTCGCGGGCGCGAAAAGCTGCATAGGTTGCCGCCAGCCTGTAAGGAACTGCATGAACACGCAAGCCGCCGCCGTCGATCCGCGGACGCGTATCATCGTTGCGCTCGATCTGCCGGGGCCCGCGGCCGCGCTCGACATGGTGTGCGCCCTCTCGCCGCACCCCGGCCTTTTCAAGGTCGGGCTGCAGCTTTTTATCGCCGCCGGGCCGGACATCGTGCGCGCGGTCCGCGATCTCGGCGGAAGGGTTTTTCTCGATCTGAAACTGCACGACATTCCAAACACCGTGAGTCGCGCAGTCGAGAGCGCGAGTTTGTTAGGCGCGGAAATGGCGACTATTCATCTGCACGGCGGGCGCGCCATGATCGAGGCCGCGGCGCAGGCCGCGCCCGCGGAAATGCTGCTCCTCGGAGTTACCATTCTAACGAGTGCGGATGAGTCCGCCCTGCGGGAAATCGGCGTGGCCGGGACGGTCGAAGAACAGGTCATGCGTTTGGCGCAAATCGGCGTCGACGGCGGCCTGCGAGGGCTCGTCGCGAGCCCCCGAGAGCTCCAGCCGCTGCGGCGCACGCACGGCAGCGAAATAAAAATTGTGACGCCGGGGATTCGACCGCGGGGAGCGAATCCGAACGACCAAAAACGCAGCCTGACACCGCGGGAAGCGCTCGAAGCGGGTGCGGATTATCTCGTGATCGGTCGCCCGATCACCGCGGCGCCGGACCCGCGCGCGGCGCTCGACCGGATCGTGGCCGATGTTGTTTGAGCGATTGCTGGTTTACGACGATCGCGCCCGCGCCGGCGCGGCCATGAACATGGCGATCGACGAAGCGCTGCTCGAGCTAAGCAGCGCACCAACGCTGCGCTTTTACGGCTGGCGCCAGCCATCTCTCTCCTTTGGTTATTTCGGAAAATTCACGGACGTCGCCGCGGCGATCGACGCGCGTGATGTCGTTAGGCGCTGGACCGGCGGCGGCAGCGTGTCCCACGGCGATGACTTGACGTATTCGCTCATTAATCCAGCGACGCATCCGGCTTTTGTCCACGGGCCGGTGGCAATTTACGCGGCCTCGCACCGCGCCATCCGCGACGCCCTACGGGTCGAAGGTTTGGAGGCGCAACTCGCCGCCGCGCCTGCGCCGAAAATCTCTGACGCTTGTTTCGCCAATCCCGTTCGCGACGACTTGATGTTGGGTGGCCGGAAAATCGCCGGCGCCGCACAGCGCCGGACGCGCGCCAGCTTTCTCCAACAGGGCAGCATCCAAATTCCCGACCTCACGCCCGCCTTTCGCGACCGCTTTGCCCGAGCCCTCTCCGCCGCCGTGGAACCGCGCGAAATTCCCTCCTCTGTCCTCGACCGGGCGACCGTTCTCGCCACGGAAAAATACGGAACGGACGAGTGGTTGCGGCGTCGCTAGCTTCCCTCTATTCTGCGCTTGTGAAAATTTCCGCGAACGGAGCCGTTGCGCCCAAAGTCCCGGCCGGCCCGCTGACGCGTGTTTTCCAGGCGGTGCGAGCGCAGCTCGACGAAGTCGACCGGCGTATTTCCTCGCAAGTTGACGCCTTTGATCCGGCGATTGAAGGCTATGTCGCCTACGCCATCGGCGGCGGCGGCAAACGCCTGCGCCCGCTCCTCGCTTTGCTCAGCGGCGGCGCCACCGGTTCTTTAGGCGCGGAGCATGTCGATCTCGCCGTCATCGTCGAGCTGATCCACCTCGCCACCCTCGTGCACGACGACATCATGGACGACGCGGAACGGCGCCGCTCCCAGCCCACGGTCAACGCGCGCTGGGGGAATTCCTTGAGCGTCCTCCTCGGCGATGTGCTCTTCGCCCACGCCTTGAATTTAGCGACCCACTTTGACGATACCCGCATCAGCCGCACGATCGCGCGTACGGCAACGGAGGTTTGCTCGGGAGAAATGATCCAGACGCAGCGCCGTTTCGATCTGCAACTCTCGCGCGAGGAATATTTCCGCATCATCACGATGAAAACCGGCTCGCTTTTTGCCTGCGCCGCCGAGCTGGGGGCGGTCATCAGCGGCGCGCCCGAAGAGGTCGTTAGGCGTTTAAAAAATTACGGCGCCCACATCGGCACCGCCTACCAGATTTACGACGACTGTCTCGACATCGCGGGCGATGAAGCGGAAACCGGCAAAACACTGGGGACCGATCTGCGCAAAGGCAAGCTCACCCTCCCGGTGCTCTCGCTTCTCGCATCGGCCTCGGCCTTCAATCGGGAACGGGCGGCGGCGCTCGTGCTCGAGGGGAAGCTCGAAGAAGTCAGCGCGTTCCTGCAAAGCGCGCCGGCGGAGAGCGCGCTCGACGCGGCGCTCGAGACTGCCCTGCAATTCATCGGCCGGGCCGAGAGCGAGCTGACCTCCTTTGCGCCTAACGACTGCGTCGATGCACTTTTTGGTCTGGGCGAAGCGCTGCGCGAATTGCTTGAGTCGTTGCGCGCTTGAGGTCTCGGAGGGCTGGTCGCGCGGCGGATAGATAGGACCTATACGACCGATGGGACTTATGTGACCTATGACGGAGCAGCTGAAAATTCGCGAGATGCCGCTGGACGAGCGGCCGCGCGAGAAGCTGGTGGCGCGCGGCGCGAGCGCCTTGAGCGACGCCGAGCTCGTCGCGATTCTCCTGCGCACTGGCGTCGAAGGCGCAAACGCGGTTGAAGTGGCGCGGCAGTTGATCACAAAATATGGATCGTTAGGCACGCTCAGCCGCTGCTCGGTTAAAGAGCTGGCTGCGATCAAGGGCATCGGCCTCGCCAAAGGAGCGCAACTGGCCGCCGCTTTCGGCCTCGGCCAGCGGCTCGCGCACGAGAATTTTGCCGGCAAAAAAGTCGAAAATCCCGAGCAGGTTTATGAGTTGCTCGGTCCGGAAATGCGGGCGCTGCACAAAGAATCGCTCCGTGTCATCCTCCTCGACACCCGCTATCAGCTGCTGCGAATCGAGGAGGTATCGTTAGGCAGCGTCAACGAAAGTATCGCGCACCCACGGGAAGTTTTCCGGCCGGCGCTCCTCTACTCCGCTTATGCGGTAGTGGCGGTGCACAACCATCCATCGGGAGATCCCGCGCCCAGCCAGGCGGATCACAGCCTGACAAGGCGGCTGCGGGAAGCGGCCGAACTGCTCCAGATCAAGCTGCTCGATCACATCATTATCGGTGCGCCCGCGGAGGGGCGACTGCCGTATTTCAGCTTTAAGGAAATCGGCATCCTGTGAAGATTCATCCGACCGCGATTGTCGGTCCGTCGGCCCGGCTGGCCGAGGATGTGGAAATCGGGGCCTTCGCCTGCATAGGCGACCTGGTCGAGATCGGCCCGCGCACGCTTGTGGAATCGCACGCCATCATTGAAGGCCTCGTCCGGGTTGGGCCGGATAATTCCATTGGGCACGGCGCGATCATCGGTGGCGCGCCGCAGGACTTGAATTTCTCAGAGGTAACGCGTAGCGGGATCGAGATCGGCCGCGGCAACATCATCCGCGAACAGGTCACAATTCATCGCGGGACCGCGACCGATTCCTTCACCAACATCGGCGACGACAATTTCTTCATGGCGGGTGCGCACGTCGGGCACAATTGCGCCATCGGCAACAAAGTGATCATCGCGAACAACTGCCTCCTCGGCGGTTACGTGACGGTGGAGGATGGGGCTTTTCTGGGAGGCGGTTGCGGTTTTCATCAATTCACGCGTGTTGGCCGGCTCGCGATTGCGCAAGGCAATTCGGGTTTTGCAAAAGACCTGCCCCCTTTTGTCATCGGAGCGGGACTGAACAAAGTGGTCGGTTTAAACGTGGTCGGTTTAAAGCGCGCCGGATTCGATCCGGATGATCGCGCGGAAATCAAAGCGGCCTTTCGTTTGCTCTACGGAAGCGGCTTGAACGTGAGCCAGGCGCTGGAAAAAGCGCGCACGCGGAGCTGGCGCGAACCGGCGCAGGCTTTCTTCGATTTTGTCGCCGCTGCGAAACGTCGCGGGATATGCGGGCTGCGGCGCGCCTGGCCGGTGTAGGGCAGCCGTCGCCTTTATACCTGGAGCGCCTCATGGCGCCGGCACCGGCGTTTCCGTCGGGACCGAGGGGTTGTTCACCTTGATGCCGAACTTCGTCACGATTCGCTGGGCGGCGTCGTCGGTCTTCGAAAGGTCGACCAGGCCGCGTACGATTTTCTCCAGTTCACTTCGCACATGGTTTGCCTGGTCAACCAGGCGGAGTTGCTGCTCACGCAATTGCCCGGCGTTGCGGCGGGTGAAAACGCCGACCTGAATTTCCCAAACGAGAATGAGCACAAGACTCATCCCGATGAGAAAGACGGGCCAGAAGCCGTGATAATGCGGATCAGCCGAGGCGGGCGACGATTCCGGTTCCATCGTTAGGGCGGCGGCCTGGGGGCGGCGCTAGCGTTCGTCGAAATGTTGTAGCCGTGATCCTTCAGCAGCTGCTTGATTTTGTCGTCCGTCTGGGCGGCCGCGCCCATCTCGCGCAGGAGGTTCGCCCCGATCTGCTGGCTGACCGCGCCTCTGTTGATCGTGACCTGCTGGGCCTGGACCTCGACTTGGAGCTTCTGATTTTGCCGGGCAAAAACGATCGAGACAAGACTGAGGATGAAGCAAGCGAGGCCGACGACGAGCAGGAGAGAAAACTGCCAGCGCTTCATTTGCCTAACGGGTAAAGGGAAGGGCGAAGAGAGTCAATCAAAAGGGCGTAGGGCGAGGAGCGCGAGCATGCGCCCGGTGCGCGCCTTCTCCGCCCGATAGGAATAATAGCGTTGCAAATCGCAGGCGGTGCAGCGGCCGCTGTCGTAAACCTGCCGCACCCCGGCGGCGCGCGCTTGCCTAATGATATCCGCCGCAAAATCCACTTCATAATGCGGCGGACGAATGCAGGGGCCAAGCTGGACCACCAGATCGCCCGGCGCGGACCCGAAGCGTTCGCGCAAGGTCTCGATCGCCCTAACGACGATCGCCAGCTCGGTGCCTTTCTTCCCGGAATGAACCAGGCCAATGCAGCGACGAACCGGGTCGACCAAAAAAACAGCGCAACAATCGGCCACGTAAGTGCCTAACGAGATTCCAGTCTGATTCGTAACCAGACCGTCCGCGCCAGCCACGCAGCAGCCGGCGCACAGCGGCTCGTCGAGGACCGCGATTTCCCTGCCGTGAACCTGCTCCGCAGTGGCGAATCGACTTCCTCCAAGGTCGAGATCATTTCTCAGATCATGGTGGGCCGTGTCCAGCCGGGCGAGCGCCGCGCTGCGATCGAGCGCCACGTCGATCCCGGGAATGCGCCCGATGAATGCGTGCCTAACGAGTCCGAGATCGCGCAGTGCCGGGAAAAATTCCAGAACCGATTCCGCTGCAACCGCGGAGGCGCGCATGGAAGCTATTTTGCCGACGGCTGGACCCGCCGCGGCTCGGAAGTCGTCGCCGTTTTCGTGAACTTCGTGCGCGCGCCTTTGCGCATCATCGGGTCGTCGAAGTCGTCGTGATAAATCGTGTCGGTGGCGGTGACGCGATCGAATTCCGCGAGATCGGCGTTATAGCTGAAAAGCGCGGAGAGCCGGGTCGATTGCGCCTGGGTGAGCGCGACTTGCGCATTCAAAACATCGAGCTGCACGCCCGCGCCCACGCCGAGCCGCGCACTCGCCAGACGGAGCGCTTCGTGCGCCTGATCGACGTTTTTCGATTGGCTGTCGTAGAGCTCGCGATCCTGCTGCAGGTTCGAGTAAGCCTGCTGAATTTCGAGCTCCACCTGCCGCACCGCGTCGTCGTAAGCGATCTTTGCCTCGCTTAACATGGCCCGTGCCTGCTTCACTTTTCCCGCCGTCTCGAATCCGTCGAAGATCGGCAAGCTTCCCGTGAACCCGAAGAACCAGCCGGTCGCGACGTCGCGCAGGTTATCGGAGGACTGCGAACTCTGGAAAGCGTAACCGCCGTTCGCGCTCAGGGTCGGCTGATAGCCCGCGAAGGAAGCGCGCACCTGCTGGACCTGGGTAAGAATATTCGCGCGCTGCTGTTTGAGGAACGGCCGGCGCTCTTTCCCCAGCTCGATCGCCAGCGTGAGCGGCATGTCGCGCGGCTCAAAGCTGAGTTCGCCGATGCATTCGAGCGGCGGAGCGTCGCCGCGCCGTGGATCGAAATCGAGCCCGATGGTCTTCGCGAGCTGGATCTGGGCGATGCGAAAATTGTTGCGCGCGGTGATCAGCGCGGGTTGCTGGTTGACGAGAGCCACTTCCGCCTGAAGCACGTTGAAACGCGGCACCGTGCCGGCCTCGAAGCGGTTCTGTTGATCCTTCAGCTGGCTCTGCAAAAGACTGACCGATTCCTCCTGCACCCCGATGAGCGCCTTGTTCAAGACGACCTGATAAAACTGCTGGCGCACGAGCGCGATCACCTGGTCGATCGTGTTGCGCAACGAGAAAAGAGCGGCGTCGCGCGCGATTCCCGCGCCGCGGATCGCCGGGATGACGGAGCCGTTATAAAGAAGCTGCGAAGCGGTCAAATTAAGGTTGTAGGAATTATTGGTGATTCCGAACGTCTCGATCGTCGTTCCTGTTCCGGTCCCGCCAGGCGTCGCACTCGGCACCGGAGTGGCGCTCGGCACCGGCGTCGGGGTGACGCCGCCGATTCCGCCATTCGTGGTCGAGGAACTGAAAGATGAACCGCCGCGCAGACGCGGATCGGTGTAATTAAAAGCCGCGGTCGCGTCGAGATGCGGCAAGGCTTGCGAGAGCACTTCGATCTGCACGCCTTTGGTGCGGCGGATTTCCTGGCGCGCGGTCAAAATTGCGGGATTGCGCTGGAACGCTGTCTCGATCGCCTGGCGCAGGGTAAACTTGCGCGGACCGAACGAAGAGGTGGGCTGGTGAATGTCGCCGGTGCCAGCAAGAGCGATCGCAGCCAGGCCGAAGACGCCGAGAAACGCAGCGGTTTGCCAGGGCATGGCGCGGAAGTATCTCATCGCGGAGCGTGCGCGAGAGTGACGACGACAGTTTGGCTTGGAAACAAAGGACATGGTGGGAAAAACCGTGTGCCACTGGACAGCCTCCAAGGGAGGCAACCGCGACGCAGCGGTGATGAGAAAGAGTATTTACAGCCGGCAAAAATCTTCAGCCATGCAACGCGGGCGAGGCCACGGCGGCGGCCGCATCACGACTCATTTTTTTTGGCAGTAATCGTATATCTTGCTGTAAATCTGCAACCAGGATCTCTGCTCACTGGGTGAGAGGTGAGCCATCATCTTCATCAGGTTGCAAATCATCTCCTCACGGATGCGCAGGACAAGCGCCGACCCGCGCGCAGTGATGCCAACCATCACTTTGCGCCGGTCATCCGCGGCGTGGGAACGCATAACATAACCAAGATTTTGAAGCCGGGCGACGAGCCCGCTGGCGGCCGCAGTGGTGTGCCCCATCTTTTGTGCGATGGCGGACATGGTCAACACTTCCATGTGGTCGAGATAGGTCAGGAGAAAGAACTGCGGGAAGGAAACATTGCCCGGAGCCAGTTCCTTCGAGAGACGCAGGATGAAACAGCGCTGCATCTCCATAATGATGTGGGCGAGTCGCTCGGCATCGGCCCGGAGATCAACCGTCTTGTTAGGCGAATAAGCGGCGGCAACTCCCATTTTGGACCGGCCTAAGCTAAAAGGCACAGCCAGAGTGTCAACCGGCGTGCTCCTGCTCCTAATCCTCCTCGTGATCGGAAAGGCGGATCGATTACGAGCACGAGGAGGAGGATGAGACGAAGACCTGATCGATCCAACCGGGCAGCGAAATCCTTACGCGCGAAAGCGAAAAATGTTCTGCTCGCGTCCCTAACGAATACCGCTCAGCCCGGAATTATCCGCCGCGGAACTCGAGAGCAATCTCGCCGACATCGCGCCCCGCTACACCGCTCAGCAAGTCACTGTGGAATCGGGGCGCTGCCTTTTTTGCTTCGACGCCCCCTGCGTTAGCGCCTGCCCGACCGGCATCGACGTCGCCGCTTTCATCAAGAAGATCATGACCGCGAACGTGACCGGCGCCGCGCGCACCATTCTCAGCGCCAACATTCTCGGCGCGAGTTGCGCGCGCGTCTGCCCGACCGAGGTCCTCTGCGAAGGCGCCTGCGTCATGCTCGACCGCGACAATGACCCGATAAAGATCGGACGACTCCAGCGTTACGCGACGGATCACGTCCGCGAAAAGCGGATCGCCGTCCTCAAACCAGCCGCGCAAAAACTGGAAAACTGTCCCGTCTTCATTGGCGGCGAAAGGCGGGAGATCACCGGACTCGAAACGTTCCCCGTCTACAACCCCTTCGCGCGGCGACGTCATCGCTGAAGCGCCCATGTGCGGCGCCGATGTCGTCAACGAGGCGGTCGGAGCCGCCGCCGCCTCCTTTCCCGCCTGGCGCGATACGCCTGCGATCGAGCGCGGTTATTTTTTCGTTACCAGCAACAGGTGGAAGAAAATTTCGATCGGATCTGCCAACTGGTCACGCGCGAACACGGCAAGACACTCGCCGAAGCGCGCGGCATCGCCTGGCGCGGCCTCGAAAATGTCGAATACGCTTGCGGGATTCCGACGCTGCTCATGGGCCGACACGCTGGAGAATCTCGCGCACGGGGTAGATTGCGAAACAGTCCTTCAGCCGTTAGGGGTGTGCGCCGGCATCACTCCTTTTAATTTCCCCGCGATGGTCCCGATCTGGATGTTCCCGCTCGCCCTCGCTTGCGGTAACACCTTCGTCCTCAAGCCGAGCGAGAAGGTCCCTCTTACCGCTGTCTTTTTGATTGAGCTTCTCGAAAAGGCTGGCCTGCCAAAAGGCGTTCTAAACCTTGTCCACGGCGGCCGCGAGTGCGTCGATGCCTTGCTCGCTCATCCGCAGGTGCGCGCCATCTCATTCGTCGGCTCCTCGCCGGTGGCGAAATATATTTTTGAAACCGGCACCCGTCACAGCAAACGTGTGCAAGCAAACGGCGGCGCCAAAAATTCCATCGTTGTTATGCCTGATGCCGGCCGCACCGTCGAAGCGCTTTCGACCGCGGCCTTCGCTTGCGCCGGCGAACGTCGCATGGCCGGCTAGACTGCCATTACCGTCGGCGAAGCCGCTGAGCGCATGCTGCCCTCGTTAGTTGCAGCCGCCCGCGCCATCAAGATTGGCTCGACCGTTCGGGAAGCGCAGCCCGACATGGGACCGGTCATCACCGCGCGTGCTCGACCTCGTCGCCAGCAGCGAGGCGGAAGGCGCGAAATAGTTTGCGACGGTCGCGGCGTGCGGATCGCCGATGCACCTAATGGGTTCTTTGTTGGCGCGACGATCATCGATCAGGTGCAGAATGAGATGACTCTAGGTCGCGAAGAAGTCTTCGGCCCGGTCCTCACCGTCATACGCATGGATGATCTCGACCACGCGATCGAGCTCGCGAACGAATCGGCTTACGGGACGGGGCCGTGATCTTCACCAACTCCGGCAAAGCCGCGCGCGAATTCAAAACCGCGTCAAAGCGGGTGGTCGGGATCAACGTCGGCGTGCCCGCCACGATGGCGATGTTTCCTTTCACCGGCTGGGATGAATCTTTCTACGGCGACCTGCATATCCAGGGGAAAGAAGGCGTGCAGTTCTACACCCAGCAAAAAGTGGTGAGCACACGCTGGTTCGGCGATGTGTGAAAGAAATGATTTGCCCAGTTGAATTCCTTACCTGGGCGCCTTACATACAGGTATGACTGCGACGATAACCAGTAAGGGCCAGATCACCATTCCAGCTAAAATCCGGCGAAAACTTGGATTGAAGGCGGGAGTCGTTCTGGAATTCGACGAGGATGCCTCGTTCCTCAAAGCGCGCCACGTCTTCGACGAAAAAAAAGCACGCGCCGCCTTGGGCTGCGCAAAAGACGCGCTCCCTGGTCACACCGCCGAAAGCTGGCTCTCAGCGACGCGCGGCCGAGACGTCAAACTCAAAAAATGATCATCGCCGTTGACAGCTCGGCCTTGATCGCGATTTTCAAAAACGAGCGAACGGGTGGCAAATGGTTGGATTTTCTCCTCGGTCTTCGCGGGGAGAATCATTTGGCGGCCTGCGACGTTGTCTGGTCCGAAGTGGCGCCTCTTTTTCGAAATCTCGAGGCATTGGAGAGGAACATGTCGGCAATCGGTGTGGCTTTTTCTCCGCTCGACCAGGCGGCGGCTTTCGAGGCCGGACGTCTTTTCGTTCTTTACCGGAAGCGCGGCGGTGGGCGCAGCCGGATGATTCCGGACCTGATGATCGCGGGACACGCGCTTCGTCACGGCGCCAGCCTGGCCACGGCGGATCGTGATTTCATGAGCGCGCAGTTTCCACAACTGAGGATTTTGCAGCCATGAGTCTGCTCATCAAGAACGGCGAAATTGTCACGCGGATATCTTCTGCGAAGGCGAAACGATCACGCAGATCGAGCGCGACATCGCTGCGCCTAACGATTGCGATGTGATCGACGCGAGCGGGAAGTATGTCTTCCCCGGTTTCATCGATCCGCACGTCCATATTTACCTCCCGTTCATCGGGACGTTCGCGAAGGACACCCACGAAACGGCGAGCCGCGCCGCGCTGGTCGGCGAGACGACGACCATCATTGAAAATAATTTGTTCGGGGGCCGAGGAGAAGCTTGCGCTCGGCGGCTACTCCGGCGGGGCCTTTAATCCAGCGGTCGCGATTGGTATCATGGCGATGGGTTTGAACGCGGTCGCCAATCTTTGGATCCACCTCGTGGCTGATCTCGCCGGCGGCGCGGTCGCGGCGGTTATATTCAGTCTCGTGAGCCGCCAGCGCGTCCAGCAAACGGTGGTTGGTCCGCAAGAAGTCGCAGCGCAGAAATAGCGCGCAGATGTGTCCGATCTGGACCGGCCCCGGAGACCTGGAATGGGCGTCTATAGTGGACTATAGACTTCGAGAAGGCCGATGCCGGTCGTGTCATCGGCACTACCAACGATGGCGGTGTACTGACCGGCGGGCAGCCGCGTGAAAATAACCGATTCTTTGGCGTTAGCTGGAGCCAGACCCGAAGCCATGATTTGAGCTTTTTGGTGATCCTGCCAGTCGTCGTTCGCAGCGAATAATGGCGCCACTCGCGTCGTGCAGTTCAAGCTTTGGGTCCGGCAATGGATTGGTGACGCCGTTCCGGGAAAGGGAAGGCCGAGCGCGCGGATCACGACCAGGTTGTTGAGCAACGAATTGCCGCCCACGATAAAGCCGCCAATGAGCACATTGTCACCGCCCTGGACGAAGGCTC
>JACDGM010000049.1 GCA_013815325.1 Chthoniobacterales bacterium | reverse complement strand
GCCCGTAGGTGCAGGAGTAGCGCAGCGCGACGGTCGGGATGCTAATTTGTTTGCCCCAGAGTAGGACCAGCTTTTCCTGATCGACTTTCGTTAGGCCGTAAACCGTCTCGCCGCCGATGGGGGCGTTTTCCGGCGTCGGCGCGCTCGTAGTGACGGCGGAGCAAATCGGGCAGTGCACCTGCCAATCACCTGCCTGGAGTTGCTCGATCGAACGTACCGGCGGGAAGACGAGACCGTGCTCGGGACAACTCGCGGCACCCTCGCTGTAAACCGCTTGCGAACTGGCCACGACGATCTTCGTGATCGGCAGGTTTTCCTCGCGAATGACCTCGAGCATTTGCGCAGTGCCGAAGCTGTTAACGTGCACATATTTCGCGATCTCAGGCATGTAACCGCCGTACGCCGCCTGGTGAAAAACCACGTCTATATCCTGCAGCGCCGCCGTCATGACGGCGCGATCACGGAGATCGCCTTCGATGAAATCGGACGCTCCCGACACCCACACAGGGCGTCCGCGACGGTGAGTCTGAGGCTCGAGATTATCGAGCACGCGCACGCTCCAGCCTTCGCGCAGGAGGAGGTCGGCGAGAGTGGACCCGATCAGTCCTGCGCCGCCCGTGACGAGGGCGCGTTTCATAAAGCCCAAATGCGGGCGCGGCCCTCGCGAGCGATGATGCCGCGAAGAAATTCGCGGGAAGCGGGGGCGGTATCGGCTGCATCGAATCGACGGGCTTCAAGCCCGTCGACCCAGTCAGGCTGGAAGTCTGAGTTCCCCTGCCCTAACAAGTCCTGGCAGAGCCGGCTCAGGGTAGCGCGGTCATCCACATCATAACCGGCGGGAAGAAGATGAACCTCAAGGTTCTCCTCGGCGGCGCGCGTTTGCGTCTGCGCGAGGACGCGGTCCGTACTCCAGTCGATCTCTTCGAAGAGCCGCCGATGCAGCTGTTTCACGCCGATGAGGTAATAGCCGCCGTCGTCGGAGGGCCCGAGAATGACGCGGTCGTTAGGCTGGGACAGCATTTTAACCGCCTCGGCGAAGACACCCGCGGGCACGGTCGGGCTGTCCGAATCGATCAGGCAAACGGAGCCGAATCCGACCGAGAACAAATCCTCCATCGCCCCAAGTAAACGTTCGCCAAAGCTACCCTCGCGCTGCGGGATGAGCTGAAAATTTCCAGGCAGAATATCGCGATAGGTTTCTTCTTCACCGACGGGCGTGTAGCAGCCAATCCCCTGCGCTCCCGCGTCGGCGTACGCGATGGCCGCGGCGGTATCGCGCAAGAAAGAAATATTCAAACCCGCCGCTTCCTCCGGCGTGAGCGGCGGGCTCAACCGCGTCTTTACGCGACCGGCCCGCGGCGCCTTCGTCATTATGGCGAGGGCGCAGCAGCCGGCGGCAGCTGGGTCGAGTTCGTTAGGCGAAAGGACGCGGTGCACCGCGTTCATGCCTTCTCGCAGAGGGCATACTGATAGCGGCCATCCTGCCAGTATTTGCATTCCCGCCAGGGCTGGGTCGCGAAAAGCTGGCGAAACTCCGCGCCCGCGAGCGTGACCGCTTTACGTGGTTCGCGGTAGCCGTTGTGAAATTGGGTAGCGCGCGCCAGCATCCACATGGCGACCAGCGGGACGGAGGCGCGAAACGCATGCCGTGGTTCCGCGATGAAACAGCGGCCGCCCGGGCGCAAGACTCGATGCATTTCCGCGATCGCCTGCTCGCGCTCCGGCAGGACCGTGAAGAGGCGTGAGGCGATAAGGACGTCGAAGTGCGACTCGTCACAAGGGATATCCAGAACGTTAACGCGCTCGAAATGGCAATTCGCCAGACCAAGAGATTGGGCGCGATCGCGCGCCCAAATGAGCTGCCGGTCGGAGCGGTCAACACCGATGACTGAGAGCTGCGCAAAGCGCCTGGCAAAGCGGCACGCGTAAAACCCCGGACCGCAGCCGAGCTCGATCATGCGCGTGCCTTCTGGCGGCGCGCCCCCAGGCCATAGTGCCGCGCTGATCCGGTCGGTGTCGTCGCGAAATAATTTCTCGCGGCAGAAAACGTAAAGCCACGCCACCTGTTCGAAGAGGCTCTCCGATTCATCGCGTGCCGGGTAGCCGCTCATGTCCGCTGTGATCTGCGTTTCGGAGGCGGGAGATTCGAGGACCAGTTTGCTCGACATGCGTGCCATAGCTTCGCGATCGGTTCCCTTCGCGGATGTTGTCCAATTGGGCGCGGCGCTGTTCATGCGGAGTTTAGATGGCGCGTGGGAACTGTTATTCCGGGCGGCAAATTGCCGGAACACGTAAGCGCCGGGGGGAGTTCTTCACACCCTGATTGATTATTCTTTAGGGAAACCAAAATTATCCTTCTTCTTCTAGATCCGAATAAGCCGTCGGGTTCGGCGCGTTTGCCTCGTCGTCGGCTGCTGATGCCGCTGTTGATAACATTACCCGCGAGCGCGGACAAATCGGCTCGGGTTTGAGTTCGACCTCTTTTGCTGGGAGTTATTCGAACTTGCTGGTCTCTTCTTGAGCGAGCGATTAACACCACCGGATGCGAAATGTGTGCCAAATCGTTTTATTGCTCTGCGCGCTTCCTGGCCTAACGAATGGAGCTGGAGCGGAGGAGCCATCACTCTGGCCATTGCAGCAGTTGCTGACGAGCAAGCGGATGGTGGATCTGACGCAGGCCTTCGCGCCTGGCATTCCGAACTGGCCCGGTTTCCCGGACGAAAAACGTCGAACGATTTACTGGTACGACAAAAAACCAGGAATGCTGGGCGCAGGTTTTTTTGCGGAAGTCTTCACCCACGTCGGGCAGTGGGGGACGCACGTCGATCCGCCCGCGCATTTTCAAAAAGGCGGGCGCACGGTGGATCAGATCACGCTCAAGGAAATGGTGCTGCCGCTCGTCGTGATCGATGTGCACGAAGAGGTCGAGAAAAATGCGGACTACACGCTGACGGTCGCGCGGATCGAGAAGTGGGAGGTGGATCATGGGACCATTCCACCGGGAGCCTTCGTCGCGATGCGGACGGATTGGTCGAAGCGCTGGCCGGATGGCGCGGCGATGGAAAACAAGGATGCAAAAGGGGTCTCGCATTATCCCGGCTGGAGTCTGCCGGCGCTGAAATATCTTTACGAAAAACGTAAGGTGACGGCGAACGGTCACGAGACTACCGATACGGATCCCGGATTGGCGACGACAAAGGACGATTACTCGCTCGAGACCTACGTGCTGGCACACGATCATTACCAGATCGAGTTGCTGGCGAATCTCGATCGGGTACCCGAAGCAGGCGCGATCGTATTCGCGACGTTTCCAAAGCCGAAAGGCGGGTCTGGGTTTCCGGCGCGCGTCTTTGCGGTCTTACCGGATTGACGGGCGCAGATTCAGGAGTCGACGCAGCGAGTTCAGTGCGAAGTTTTCGCGCGCAATGATGGGCCACTTGTGAGATATTCGCGTCGTGATAAAACGAATCCTGGTGAGATGTCCAACAACGAAAAAACTCAACGTCACCGGGATGGTGATCGATGAAGATCTCTTCGCGGGAGCGAACCTAAAGCCGAAAGCCGTCACCTGCGCGCACTGTGGGGGCACCCACGAGTGGAACAAAAAGCAGGCGATCCTGGCTCGTTAGGCAAGCGGGTAAAACAAGAGGGCTGGCGCGAGCTCTCGCGGTGGATGACGCCGGCGAATGCGCCCGCCAACGATTCGCCCGACGCTTTGCTTTTGCCGGGCGCGAGGCTCATGCTCTGCGAACGCATCGTCGCAAGCTTATGAGTGATCCCATCCTTATCGCGCAAAGTAATCATTCCCTATATCTCCTCCCGAAAATGGCAAACCGGCACGGCCTGATCGCTGGCGCCACAGGAACGGGCAAGACCGTCACGCTGCAAACCCTCGCGGAAGGTTTCAGCGCCCGGGGCATCCCGGTGTTCATGGCCGACGTGAAGGGCGACCTTGCTGGGATTAGCCAGGCCGGCGGGAGTAATCCGAAGGTGCTCGCACGGGTCAAGGAACTTGGGATCGCGAATTTCGCCGGGGAAGCTTCGCCGGTGGTCTTCTGGGATGTGTTCGGAGAAAATGGCCATCCTGTGCGCGCAACAGTTTCGGAAATGGGGCCGTTGCTCCTCGGCCGCCTGCTCGATCTCAACGACACCCAGGAAGGCGTGCTCAACATGGTCTTTCGGATCGCCGACGAGAGCGGCCTGCTCTTGCTCGATCTCAAGGATCTGCGCTCGATGTTGCAGTACGTGGGTGACAACGCCGACGAGTTCAAAACCCAATACGGCAACGTCTCGGCAGCCAGTGTCGGCGCGATCCAGCGGAATCTGCTAGCGCTCGATTCGCAAGGCGCTGACAAATTTTTTGGTGAGCCCGCACTCGATCTCGACGATCTCATCCAGACTGATGATCGCGGCCGCGGGATCATCAATATTCTTGCGGCTGAGAAACTGATGCAGCAGTCGCCGAAAGTTTACGCGACCTTTTTACTCTGGCTGCTCTCGGAGTTATTCGAGCGCCTCCCAGAAATCGGAGACCCGGACAAGCCGAAGTTAGTTTTCTTTTTCGATGAAGCGCATCTGCTCTTCGCCGATATCGAGCCGGCGGTGCAGCAAAAGATCGAGCAGATGGTGCGGCTCATTCGATCCAAGGGAGTGGGTGTTTATTTCGTTAGTCAGAACCCGCTTGATATTCCCGATATCGTCCTCGGCCAGCTGGGAAATCGCGTCCAGCACGCGCTCCGTGCCTTCACCCCGCGCGACCAAAAAGCCGTGCAGGCGGCGGCGCAGACTTTTCGCCAGAATCCAAAGCTAAACGTGGAAACGGCGCTGACGCAGCTCGCGGTCGGAGAGGCGCTCGTCTCGATGCTGGACGAGAACGGCACCCCGCAGATCGTCGAGCGCGCTAAAATCGTTCCGCCGCGCAGCCAGATCGGCGCGATCACGGCGGAGCAGCGCGCGAAAATCATCCACTCTTCTTTACTGAACGGTCACTATGAAAAAGAGGTCGATCGCGAATCGGCTTTCGAGAAGCTGCAGCAGCGAACGCAGCAGAAAGCGGTGAGCGCGGGTGCGCCTGCCGCGATCCCAGGAGCATCTGTTCCAGAGGAGGCCAAGCCGTCGTTCTTTTCCCAAATCCTCGGCACCGCCGAAGGTGCTTTTCAGCCGAAGATTGGGCCGCGCGGAGGCCGCTACGACAGCATGGCCACCTCGATGATGAAAAGCGCGATGCGCGCCGCGGGCAGTCAGGTGGGCCGTCAGTTAGTGCGCGGTGTTCTTGGCGGGATGCTAGGCGGCAGCAGCCGGCGTCGTTAGGCTAAGGCAGGAATTCCCAAGTATCCTTGAGAAGAAGGCTTCCTTGTTGCCCACCGAAAATGACCGTTTGGCGCAAGGCTGCGTCGTAAGCGATACCTGCGCCTTCGCGCGAGCCGGGTGAGGTCTCGGGAAAAAGCTGGTGCCAATTCGAACCGTCCCATGACCAGGGTGCTATTCTCTCCGCTACCGCAATTGCCGCCGCCGAAGAGAAGGACCGCGTTCAGATTCCGATCGAAAACCGCCGAGCCGGCGTAGACCAATGGCGGCTGAGTGGCCAGCGACTCCATCGTCCACGTAGTGCCGTTGTAAGTCCAGGTGTTGAAGGGATTGACATCTCCGAGACCGCCGAACATAACGATCTGATTCGCTGCATGGTTTACGCCCACAACCGCCGACGAGCGGGCGTAAGGCACCGTCGCCGGATGCAACCGTTGCCAGTCGCTGCCGCTCCATTGATACATGGTGGACTGATAAAGGGAGCCGTCGAATCCGCCGAACTCATCGACGCGGCCATTCAGATCGCTAAAGAGCATCGAGCCAGTGACCGCCTTCGGCGAGTGGGCCGGCGCAGCTTGTGTCCAGGTGGAGGAGAGGCCATCCCAAATCCAGGTGTCGCCCAGGTCCTGGCGTCCATCATAGCCACCGAAAAGAACCACCTTGCGCGTGCGAAGGTCGAAGGCCATCTGAACGTTGGCGCGTGGGGAAGGCGCCGTCGGAGCAGCTACGTGAGTCCAGGTAGTTCCATCAAAAGTCCAGGTATCATTCAGATAACCCCTGCCGTCGAACCCGCCGAAAAGGAGAACCTTCTTGCTTGCCTGGTCATAGGTCATCGCGAGATAGGATCGGGCCGCAGGTGTGGCCTTCGGGGAGAGCTGCACCCAACTGCTGGCCGCAGCCTCGTTTGCCAAACACATGATTGCGCACACCATCGGAATCGCGAAAAGGCCCCGACAAAAAAACCGAAACAGATTGAGTTTCATAATCATAAGAAGCCATCAAGTCATCTCATATATAGGATTGTCATTCTAAGCGCAGCGAAGAACCTCCCGGATCACCCCGAGATGGCCCGTGAGGTCCCTCGCGCGCTCGGGATGACACGCTTCGCGGCACATTTATGAAATTACTTTTGGAGATTTAGGATTTGTAACCGCGAGTTATGGCAGAAGCGAAGCGGCTGGGCAAATGAATCGCAGCCGCGTCTGCTCCCAACCTGAGAGTTATTTCAGTGTTATTCCTTTTTCTGTGCTGATGCCTTTGAGCCTTTCGCCGGCTTCATTTCGACGTCCCTGGCTGTCATTGTGTAGGTGATGGTGACCTGGTCTCCAACTTTGAGGTCGCTCGGGACTTTGCTGCTGGCATCGCGCGCAATTTCCCAGCGGTCCTTTCCTTTCTGGACGGCGATCATATTGTCATTCATTTCCAGCACCGGACCGGTGACCTGGTAGGTTTTGGCGCTACCTCCGAGTGCCATGCTACTGAGCGAGAGACTGACGGCAGCGAGCAAGCTGAACAGTGTGGTGTTTTTCATCGTGGGTGGATTACAAGACTAAACCGCGCGGTCAGGCAAGAAGATAGTTCCTCGTGCAGGCGTGTTCGCGGCGGAGCGGTTATTTGACGATCCCGGACGTTGCACGGATTCGTTAAAGCAAATTGTGATGCAACTTCCCGATTGCTGGTGGCGCCAGCGGCTCCGCGAAAGTATCGAGGTCCTGCATTATCGCCTCCGCCCCGGGAATGGCTGAGCGCGCGCCTAACGAGCCGCGGACGGAGCGGAAATTCGTCTGGGTTAATCGCAGCATTCTCGGTATCGGGCTGGCCAGTTTGTTCTCCGACGTCGGCCACGAAATGGCGACGGCGGCGATGCCGGTGCTGCTCGCGTCGTTCGGCGCGAGCTCCGCGCTGCTCGGCTTAATCGAAGGCGCGGCCGATGGTCTTTCCAGCTTCGCCAAACTCTTCTCCGGGCTCTACAGCGACCGCTTGCGTCGGCGCAAGCCGCTTGCGGTCGCCGGTTACTTCGTGACGGCTACGGCCATGGCCAGCTTCGCTCTCGCGACGCAGTGGTGGCACGTTTTGCTGGCGCGCGTGGGCGGCTGGATCGGTCGCGGCGCGCGCTCGCCGGTGCGCAATGTCCTGCTCACGGAAGCGACTTCACCTGCCACCTACGGCCGCGCTTTCGGTCTGGAGCGCGCCATGGACAGTGCCGGCGCGGTCATCGGTCCGGCCCTTTCGGTCGCGCTGGTCTCGCTTGTCGGATTGCGGCCGATGTTTCTGATCACGCTTATTCCTGGCCTCCTCGCGGCCGCGGCGATCATGTTTCTCGTGCGCGAAGAGGTGCACGAGCCTGCGCCAGAGCAGACGCTTTGGCACGGAGTGCGCGCCTTGCCTGACGAGTTTCGACGTTACCTCATTGGCGTCGGCATCGCGGGAATCGGCGATTTTTCCAAAACCCTTCTCATTCTTTGGGCGACGCAGGCCTGGACTCCGCGCCTCGGCCTGGCCCGCGCCGCGACGCTCGCGATGACTTTCTACATCGGCTACAACCTCGTTTACACGATCTCGTGTTACGTCAGCGGTTTGCTCGCCGACCGTTTTCCAAAGAGGTGGGTGTTGGCGATCGGCTATTCCGTGGCGGTCATTCCCGCGACCGCGCTCTTGCTGCCGGGCGATTCGTTAGGCAAATTCGCGGTCATCTTCGCCTTTGCCGGGCTTTACATGGGAGTTTGGGAGACGCTTGAGAATTCGACCGCGGCCACGCTCCTCCCGGTTTCGGTCCGTGGGCTCGGTTTCGGTGTCCTCGCGACGGTCAACGGGATCGGCGATTTCATTTCCAGCGCGGCGGTTGGGGTTCTCTGGGTTTTCTCGCCTTTTTGGGCGATGTTACTGGTCATCGTCTCGTCGTTAGGCGGGGCGGCGATCATCGCGAGCACGCGGCCAACTCCTAACGCGGGGTCGGCTTAAGTTTAATGTCCGCACTCCCCGCCAGACGCCGTCCTTGCCTCGCTCCAAGGCCAGGATGACTGGCTCGCCGCCAAGCTCTTTCATTCGGGCCAGCGCGTTGGGAGTGATACGCGGATCGCCTTTGAACCAGTAGTCCTCGATCGAACGCTCGGAGTAGCGGGGCCCGTAGAGATGCGCGTGGATGTGGGCGGGGGTGTCACGGTGCGGGTAGGCGCCCGGCTTGATCGTGCGGAATTCATACCGGCCATCCGCACCGCTCTTCATCCACCCGCGGAGCCGGGGATGACTCGCGTCATCCTCCTTGTTGTAATAACCGGTCACGTCGGTGTGATAAACGAAGAGAACAAAGCCTTGCGCGGGCGTCACGCCATCCGGCTGGTAAATCGTTCCTAAAATATCGAGCGGCTCCCCGGGTTCGTTAGGCGGAGGAATCACCGTTTTCCACGAGAGATCGGCCGGCGCCTCGCAGGAACCGCAAGGCGCGCCGCCACTCAGAGTGGACGGATAAGCTGGCTTCTCCGCCGCGGGCCACGCCGTTCTGAGACATCCGCTCAGGCTGAACGTGGCCGCGACTGAGGCCAAGAGGACGGCCAACGTTAACAAGAACTGCCGCCTAACGACTGGCCGGCTAATGGGACGAATGCGCATAATTAACTCCGTGATCTGATTGTAGTGATCGCATGGGAAAACGTGAATCGGCCGGGACCGGTGAAAAGAAGGCTGAACAAGACGACTCCGAGTTCAATCGGTTGTGAGGCCGCCGCAAACCCATAGCCTCCGCAGAGAATTGAGAAGGCGGCGATCGTTAGGGTAAAAACCATCAGGCCGCATGCTGGACGGAAAAACAGCCCGAGCACGAGGCAGAGGCCGCCGCCAAATTCAGCAACGGTCGCTATGAATCCCCAGAAGGCGGGCACGAAATCAACGCCAATGAGCCGGTTGAAAGCGCCGCCGAGCTTGATCCACAACGAGACGCCGCCGAGGACCTTGGGAAGTCCATGCACCAAGGCAAACATCAAACCGATGCCGACGCGAAGCAGGAGCAATCCGCCGTCGCCGCTTTCTTTAGCTTGCAACTTCACTAGCCGAAATCAAACACACCGAGGCGAAAGTGTCTTGTATGGTTCGAGCGCTTGGTCCGCGTTTAAGGTTTGCGGAGCTGGGAGCGGAACTGGCCGGGCGTCATCCCGGTCTGGCGCTTGAAGACTTTGGAGAAATGGCTCTGGTCAGAAAACCCCGCCGCAAAAGCAATCGCGCCAAGCGGATCATCGGAGTTTTCCAGCTGGCGTGAGGCAAACTCAATGCGTAATCTGCGCAGGTACTCGCCAATCGTGCAACCGAAGTGCTTTCGAAAAACCGTCGCGAGATGGACTGGATGAATATGGACCATTCTTCCCAGTTGGTCGTGGGTCACGGTTTTCTCGAAGCGGGCGTGCAGAAACTCTTGCGTCTCTCGCAACCAGCGCGGCGGCTTTTTGTGCGCAGGAGAAGCTTGCTCGCGCGATAACTCAGCCAGGATTTCGAGAGCCAATCCTTCCATCGCGAGCGACGACGCTTCGTCGGATCGACGAGCCTCGCGGTAGAGCCGCATCGCCAGCCAGGCGGCTGGCCCGCCGCGAATGAAAATCGGCTCCGGCAGCGTGAGAAGCTGTTGCACGCGACCCAGTCGTTCAGGCGCAATCTCGAAGACAAGACAGTGCACACCTTTGCGGAAATCGTCGGTGTGGGTTAGACCCGGCGAGATATACGACACGGAGGATGAAACCGACATGAGCGTGCTCATGCGAATGTCGCGGAATGAAAACGCCCGGTGGATGAACGATTTCTCGCACCGAAAATCCCGCGACGTCACGACGCTGCAGAGTGTTGCCGTGGAATTTGACGTGCGGGTTTGTGGTCATAACAGGCTCTTCACTTAACTCTTGCACGAGCTCGTGGCGATCTAAACTTCCTTCTCGTTAGGCCGGCAAATCGGTCCGACGATGCGATTGATAAGAATTCGGAAGAGCGGATGTTTACACTTGTGTATCGGATAGACACACAAAATACGCGCCGTAAAACGGTTCACGTAGGTATAAAGGCGCTGGCACATGCGTTGCTCAAACAGCCGCAACCAACCTCACCAAACCTATGATGCTACAAAAAACCCTTCACATGAGCCAGTCGCTGGACGAGTGCAAAACCCGCCTCACCAGCATTCAATCGTATCGGCGCCAGTTCGTCAGGGTGACGAAAGCGACCGTCACCTCATCCAAGACGCTCGACTTCAGCTTCCGTGGGCCACTCGGTTTTGAAGCCGAAACGGTGATGGCAGCGATCGAGACCGATTCACCGGACCAATTCGCTTTCGAATCGTGGGGCGGCAATATCGATCTCATGGGGCTGGTGGAATTCTCGTCAGTCCGCCCCGATTGCACGGAGGTGACTCTGGCGGTGCATTACGAAATCCAGAATAAGCTTTATGCGTGGCTGGATCGGAAGCTCGGCTTCGTCGATGCCTTTCTGACCTCGGAGCTGCGCAGCCTGCGCGCTCATTTCGAAGGGGTGGCCACCCCAGTGGCGGAGCGCGTGCCCGCCTACGCCATGTTTGAGCCGCTTCGGGCCTAACGAGCGACAGTTTTCTCCATTAAAAGGCGCGGATCGGCTGGGTGGCCGGTTCGCGCTTTTTTACTTTATGCGGACCGCGCGCGTCTTGTCGAGGCGGAGCACGTCGCCCGGTTGGAGAGTGAGGGCGGCTTGGACGTTGCGGAGTTTCTCGCCTCGAAGTTGCACGCTCCCTTGATCCACGAGCCGCCGAACGTCGCCGCGCGATTTCGTTAGGCTGAAGACGTCGCGATACGCCGCGACGACGAGCGAGACGATGTTCCGCTCATCCCCCGCGGGCGCAAACTCGGGCAGTGCCGCCTCGTCGAGGCGTTTTTCGCTGAAGCGGCGTTCCCAGTCCGCCCGCGCCTGCCGGCCAGCCGCGGCGGAGTGATAAGTGGCGACGATTTCCTGCGCGAGTTTCTTTTTTGCCGCCATCGGGTGCGGCTCCGCCGAAAGCTCGCGGCCGAGGAGGAGCGGGTAGTAGCGCGCCATCAACGCATCGGAAATGCTCATGAGCTTGCCGAACATCTCGTTAGGCGATTCCTTGATCCCGACGTAGTTGCCGAGGCTCTTGCTCATTTTCTGCACGCCGTCGAGCCCTTCCAGGATCGGCATCAGAAACACGACCTGTTGCGCCTGCCCTTCCTCCTTCTGCAGATCGCGTCCCACGAGAATATTGAAAAGCTGATCCGTCCCGCCGAGCTCCACATCGGCCTGCACCTGCACGGAGTCCCACCCTTGCATGATCGGATATTGAATCTCGTGCGCGCGGATCGGCTGCTGCGCTTCGACCCGGCCCTTGAAATCTTCGCGCTGGAGCAGTTGTTGCAGCGTCACCCGGCTGTTTAGCCGGATCACTTCTGCGAACAGCATCGGCTTGAACCAGTCGCCGTTGGAAACAATTCGGGTCCGTTGCGGATCGAGAATCTGAAACGCTTGCGCGCGGTAGCTCTCGGCGTTGGCCAGCACCTGCTCGTGGGCCAATTGCGGTCGCGCCGCGGACCGGCCGCTCGGATCGCCAATCATGGCGGTGAAATCGCCGATGATGAGGATCGCCTCGTGGCCGAGTTCCTGAAATTGCCGCAGCTTCTGCAGCAGAAGCGTGTGGCCGAGATGTAAGTCGGCGCTCGTGGGATCGACTCCGAGTTTGACGCGAAGCGGTCTGCCTAACGACAGTTTCTGGCGCAGCTCCGCTTCGCTGATGATTTGCGCCGCGCCGATCTTGAGGCGGGAAAATGCTTCGGCCGGGTCCATCCCGCAAAGTGCGCCAGCTTACGCCGGCTTCAACCGCGCGCTACCTGCTCTTGTTCAGCAGCTCCCGTACTTCGTCGATCGTCATCGGATGATCCTGCTGGCTGAGTTGCTTCTGGCGGGTGCCTTCCCCGAGGAAAGGCCGGTTGTCCGCATAGTCTCGCGTTTTCGCGCTTTCGCCCGCGAAGGACGATTTGCGAACGAGAGAGCTTTTGCTCGTTTGGAATTGCCTGCCAGTATGGGCGAGCTGCGCGTTCGGTCCGGTATTCGCCGCCGCTTCAGCGCGCGCATACTTGCCGGCTCGGAAGATTTTGGAGAGGAAACTTTTTCCTCCCGAAAAGCTTTTCGCCGGCCTCGCGCCGCCGGAATAAAATTGCCTCACGACGAATTTTTTATCGCTCGAGGTGCCTTCGACCGCCGTGAATTGTTTGTCCTGGTCCGAATTGCTTAGCGTCGTATCGGGCCGCAGGAGGCGGTCGACGAGCTTGTGCTCCTGCTCCTGCGCCTGTGCGGCGGAAGCGAAAATCATCAGGCCCAGCGACAACAAAAACCAACGCACGCCGCGACCTTGCCGCAACCGATTCAGATGTGTAAAGCGGAATCGCGCCGGCCCGGGCGGCTCTGCCTAACGACCGAGCAGGCGAAGCAAATTCGCGGTTCCGGGTGGCGGCGAGACGCGCCCTTGCAAAATCTCGCGCGATCCCACTTCGCGCCCGTAGTAGCGGGCGTTCGCCGTTTTCTGCGTGGCGATAACGGCGCCTTCCACGGAGACTCCAGCGAATAATCCCTTGCTCCGGCTGTAAGCATAGACGGCCGCGGTCGTCGTCACATCCGCCTGCAAATCGCGACCGACCGGCCCAGCCGACGCGCTGACATCGGCGCCGAGTTTCACATTTCCGTCGCGCGAAAAGGCGCGCACCGCTGCGTCGGTATTGAGAACAAAAATAAAATCGCTCAGCTCCGCACCGATCTGCAATCCCCAGCCGGCGCCGCCCAAGCCAATGAACGACGGGCCCGACCAGCCGCGGCCCGTCCGCGCCACGACCACACCCTGGCCGCCTTTTCCGCTGAAACCAAATCCGACTTTGAGCACGCGAATGATGGCGAGCCCGCGCGCAGCGTTCAGCACCCGGCGGGGAATCTGCCGCTCCGGCATGCGGTAAAATTCGCGGAGGACAGCCGCTGATTGATCGACGATTTCCTGCTCCGTGCCGGCGCTTGCGGCCGCCGCCGCCGCGCAGCAGGCGAGCCAAAAGATGATTATTTTTTTCATCGCATCCTTATTTCGCCGCCTCCCGAAGAGACGGTCGTATGCCAGCCGCTGGAGTGGCTGGAAACAGTCGGTCGTTAGGCCGCGGGCGCGGCCTCTTCCGCCTTGGCCAGCCCTTGCTCGGCGCGCATCTCCGCGCTCACAAAACATGCTTTGCTGCTCGGCTGAATGCCGGACCCGTAGCGATCGGCATAGACTTTGGTGAACTCGGCTCCGAGGAGGAAAATCGTGGTCGAATAGTAAACCCAAACAAGCACGAGAATGAGCGCGCCGGCCGCCCCGAAACTGGAGGCGACGCTGCTCGTGCCGAGATAAAGGCTGAGCAAATATTTGCCGACCGCGAAGAGGATCGCGGTGACGGTGGCGCCGATCCAGACGTCTTCCCAGCCGATCTCTACGTCCGGCAGCACTTTGAAAATCAGGGCGAAGAGCACGACCAGAATCGCGAAACTAATCAGCGCCGTGAGTGGCATGACGAAACTCGGGATCGGCAGGTAACCGGTCATGAAATTATTGACCGCCTGGAGCACGGCGCTGAGAAGGAGCGAGATGATGAGGAGAAAGCCGACCCCCAGGACCATCGAGAACGAGAGCAGATATTCCTGGAGCGAAGCCATCACGCCACCGCCCGGTTTCAGCCGCACGCCCCAGATGGAATTGAGCGCGTCCTTCAATTGACCAAAAACGCCCGAAGCGCCGATGAGCAAAGTGACGATGCCGACGACGGTCGCGAGCAGACTTTTGTGCGCGTCACTCGAAGCTTGAATGAGCGTCTGGATTTCCGCCGCGCCTTTTGATCCGAGTAGCCACTCGATTTGTTGATACACCTCCCCGCGCGCCGCTTGCTGCCCGAAGATCAAGCCAGCGACCGAGATGGCGATGATGACGAGCGGCGCCATGGCGAAGATCGAGTAATAGGCGAGGGCCGCGCTGAAGCGGAGCGCGCGATCTTCCATCCAGTCGTTGAAACTCTGGGCGAAGAGCGGCCCCCACGAACGCACGAGGTGAAATTTCTCTTTTTCCGATTTCATCTCTCCGTTCATTAGCGGAAGCAGTGGAAGTTTAAAAGCAAGACCGTCAAGATGGAGCCGATCATCGACCTGCAAAGCGACGCTTATTTCATGAGCGAAGCGCTCCGCCAGGGGAGGCGCGCCTACGAAGCCGAGGAGGTGCCGATCGGCGCCGTCGTCGTGCGCGAGGGGAGAATCATCGCGCGCGCCTTTAATCAGGTCGAACTGCTGAAGGACGCGACCGCGCACGCGGAGATGCTCGCGCTCACCCAGGCCGCGGCCGCGGTTGGGAACTGGCGGCTGACCGATTGCGATCTTTATGTGACTAAAGAACCGTGCCCAATGTGCGCCGGCGCGCTCGTCCATGTGCGGGCGCGGCGTGTCATTTTCGGCTGCGCCGATCCGCGCGGGGGCGCGGCTGGCGGCTTGTTGAACCTTCTGCAAAACCCCTCGCTCAACCACCAATGCGACATAACCGGCGGTGTGCTCGGCGAGGAATGCGCCCGGCTGCTCCAGAGCTTTTTCCGCGCGCAGCGCCCGCCTAACGAGGTCACGCCGGGTTGACCTTCGCTCCTGGCCGCTTCGTGCAAGAGATGGAGTCGTGCCACGAAGCGGCGGCGGTGAAAGTGACTTGCGCAGCTTCACGAGCGAGCGTTAGGTCTCATTCCCTTTCAGTGCCTCGTGGTGTAATGGTAGCACGAGAGATTCTGGATCTCTTTGCCAAGGTTCGAGTCCTTGCGAGGCAGCCAGCGCCTTATTCTGGACGACATACAATCCCGGGGTAGAAGGGTATAATTCAGGGACTGAATCGATGAGAGGCGACCGGGAAGTCTCAGCCATAGCCCCGACACCAGAATTCTGAGCGGGGTCTCCTTCGCTTCGAAAGGTGAGACGGATGGCGACGGTTCTGCAGCAGAGGCCTGTTGGCTCTTTTGCCTCACAAAGAGGAGTTTTTACTTTGGCAGTGCCATCTGACGTAATCAGGCAATGAAAACGCCTTTTTACCTCCGGCTGCCGGGTTACCTCGGCTTGGTCCAACTCGCTTTTTCATCAACGTTCGACGAGCTGTGCCCGGAGCGCCACCTGGAAACTCAATCCGCCAAGTGGCGACTGGAACAATCCCAACAATTGGATGCCAAGAACCGTGCCTGTTGGACCGTCGGATATTGCTCGGCCATCGGCGATAAGGGTGGCGTTTGCTGCATCCGGGTTATCGCCGAAGAACAGAGATGGACCCGACCCAGTGCGGTCTATCTCGGAACCGGTCCTCTGGCCGTGGGAAGCAAGGTCGCTGCAAAGGGAATAACAATTAATAGTGGCGCACTCTTCTCCTTTATCGGCATCAGAAGTCGCCTCATTCCGACCGGACCGTCTTCACGGTGATTAACAACAACTCGCGCGGTGAGATCAAACATCCCGTTAGTCGGCGCGCGATCGCGGACCGATCGCAGGCACATTCAGCAATCTCCCCATGGCCTAGCCTGCAACGCCAGCGGGAACAGCTTCCAAGCTAACTACGAAGGCGGCGATGGCAATGACTTGACGCTGACAGTCGTGCCATAGCTCTGTCAGAGACCGCCAGCCGTGGACTTGGAATGCGAGCGGTAACGTTTGCAGCTGGATGAAGTAACTGCGCTGCGCGCTGATCGCAAATGGACAGGCCTATACCGCACTCGATGCTTGAGGCCCTTGCGATCCTATCGCACAGCGTGCGCTTGCAGCTCTTCCAAGGTCACAAATTCCACCGCCGAACTGTGCGTCGCCGCCAGATCTACCGGCGGCGCCACTCCGCGCTCCAGCGCCTGCTTCCACCGCGACACGCAAATGCACCAGCGATCGCCCGGCTCCAGGCCGGCAAAGCCCCATTGCGGATGCGGCGTCACGAGGTCGTTGCCCATCAGAACCGAGTAATCCAGAAATTCTCGGGTCATCTCCGCGCAGACCGTGTGCAAACCGGTGTCATCCGGGCCGGTCCGGCAATAACCGTCGCGGTAAAATCCCGTTGCCGGGTCGCTGCAACAAGCGCGCAGTTCGGTTCCAAGGACATTCGTAAGCATGGCGAACTTTACGGCGGCGACCGCCGCGCGCTCCATCAATATTTCATCCGCGCAGTTTCCGGTGCAGAATGCAGCGATGCGGGAAATGCCTAACGAACGCGCGGCCACCGTGCTTTGGCTGCTCCCGGCGGAGCCCGCGCGTGCAGCGCTGCGTGCGCTTGTGGCGCGGCTGGCGACAGAATACAAAGCGCCGCTCTTCGAACCGCATCTGACCTTAGGTTCGGGATCGCTCAATTCGCTCAAGGACTTTGCTTGCGAGCCGATTCGCCTGCGCGCGGTGGGGCTCGATTTCACCGCTCAATTCACCAGAACGCTTTTCGTTAGGCTGGAATTTTCCGAGAAATTGGCAACCTTGCGCCACTCGTTAGGCATAGGAAATACCGGCGCCTTCGATCCGCACATCAGCCTGCTCTACGCTGAGGTCAGTGAAGAGCGCAAAGCGCAGCTCGCCCGCTCGATAGCGTTGCCTTTCGCGAGCATCCTCTTCGATTCTCTCGCGGTTATCCGCTGTCCCGATTCAACGAACTCGCGTGCGGACGTGGAATCGTGGGAAGTCGTCGCCTCGCAAGAACTCCTATAACCGGGCCTCCGGGAGGCGTAATGTTTTGTTTCAGAGCTGCGTTCTGCCGGCTCGCGCGGCGAGAAGCGCTTCCGCCGCTTCCGCGCGTCCAATCCAGTCTCTCGCGGAATTTCCCCGCTGGTTCGATCTCTTAAATTACGCGGCCGCCGGAGTTCAACCGGGAGTAAAACGCACTTTCCAGACCGCCGGACAGACGATTTCGCGGGCAAAAACATTTGGCGCTCGACAGCCGGAAAAGAATGAACAACAAGCAATCAAAGCAGGTCTCAATTACGATATTTAACCTTGTTAAGTAGTTTCTAAAATGGTAGGAACCCCATCCCGTTTACGCCTGGAGTTCGAAGTAATCCAGGAAGGGCGGATCCGCGAACCAACTTTCTACCTTTCTCATGAGAACTTATATGGCTGCCGAAGATAGCGATACTGGAATAAAAATTTACCTGCGCGAGATCGGGCAAATCCCGCTCCTCACGCCGCTGCAGGAGATCGAGCTCGCCGCGAAAATCAAAAAGGGGGACAAAGAAGCGCGCGCCCTGATGATCCGCTCCAACTTGCGGCTCGTCGTCAAGATTGCGCACGATTACGCCAACCTCGGGTTGCCGCTGCTCGACCTCGTCTCCGAGGGGAACATCGGCCTGATGAAGGCCGTCGAGCGTTTCGATCCTGCCAAAGGCGGGAAGCTCAGCACCTACGCCGCGTGGTGGATCAAGCAATCGATCAAGCGCGCGCTGGCCAATCAATCAAAGACGATCCGGTTGCCCGTGCATCTGGTCGACAAAATTTCGAAAATGCGCCGCGTCTCGCTGCAAATGAGCGAGGAGCTCGGCCGCGAACCGACCGATGACGAACTCGGCGAAGAGATCGGCATCGCGGCGGGGAAAGTCTCGCAGCTCAAGACCGTCTCGATCCGGCCAGCGTCGCTCGACGCGCCGATCAGCGACGATGATTCGACCGAGTTCGGCGAGATCGTCGGCGACGAAGAGGCGCAAACGCCATTCGAATTGTTGCGCGATAAAAATCTGCGCAACGAAGTCGGCGGTTTGCTCGACGTGCTCGATGACCGCGAGCGCAAGATCATTTTCTCGCGCTTCGGGCTCGACGGCGGCAAGCCCAAGACGCTCGAAGAAGTCGGAAAGAAGTTTGGCGTGACGCGCGAGCGCATCCGCCAGCTCCAGAACATCGCGCTCTCCAAGCTACGCCGCGCGCTGAGCAAAAAAGAGCGCCCGGTGGACGTGGAGCTGACCGCGGAAGTGTAAGCGCGTCGCCGTAGCTTAACGAATTGGAGGCGCGGCTGGCGACATCCGCGCGCTCTTTTGTAACACTGGCCTCCTATCGAGTACGCGGGCTTCGAGCAGGCGCGAAGACTCAGCGGGCTAGATGGCTGCTCGACTGGGCAGCCAGGATGGCCGTATTACATCTTAATCTCGCGCAACTGCACACAATCGACCAGCGCTGTGCCAGCGCGCACATCGCTGATGATGACGAGATTGTCGTTAGGCTGAACCAATTTCTGGTCGCGCAGAAATTTCTCGGCCGCTTCGATCGTCGCGTTTGGGTCTTCTGTGAAATCAATTCGCACCGGATAGGTGCCCCAGCAGAGGGCGAGCTGCCGGTAAACGATCTCGTTAGGCGTGAAGGCGAAGATAGGCGCATGCTCCGGGCGCAGGTTCGAAACATTTCTCGCCATCGTGCCGTGCCGGGTAAAGACGATGAGCTTGGAACGTTCAAGCGAGTCAGCGAGCGAGACCGCGGCGGCGACCGTTTTTTGTCGTGAATCTTCCAGGACCGCCTCCTTCGCATATCCCGCGCCGCCACTCCGCTCGATCCGGCGCGCCACCCGGTCGAGAACTTTGACGCACTCGAGCGGGTAACGGCCTGAGGTTGTTTCGCCGGTCAGCATCATCGCGTCCGCTTGTTCGAAAACGGCGTTGGCCACGTCACTGATCTCGGCCCGGGTCGGCACGGGGTTTTCCACCATCGACTCGAGCAGGTGAGTCGCGACGATCACCGGCCGGCCGAGACGCAGGCAGTGTTTGACGATGCGCCGCTGGATGATCGGCAGGTCCTCCATCGGACATTCGATGCCGAGATCGCCGCGCGCGATCAGCACCGCGTCGGCGCCGCGAATCATCTCGTCGATCTGCCCGACTGCTTCCGCGCTTTCGATTTTCGCGACGACCGCAGCACTGCTGCCGCTCTTTTTCAGAACGTTGCGCAGCTCGTCGATATCGCTTCGTTGCCGCGCAAAACTGAGCGCCACGAAGTCGACGCCCAGTTCCACCCCGAGCGCGACATCGGCTAGATCCTTCTGGGTCAGGGCAGGCAGATTCACATGCACACCAGGCAGATTGATATGGCGGCGTGAGCCGAGCGTGCCTGAGGTCAGCACCTCGCAGCGAATGCGGTCGTCGCGCTTCTCGAGGACACGCAACTGCATCACGCCGTTGTCGAGCAGAACGGTATCGCCCAACGAAATGTCGTCGATCAAATCGTCGTAGTTTACGGTAATCGAGTTCGCCTCTGTGCTGCTCGCGCCGCGCACGGTGATTTCGAGAATATCGCCTGCCGCGAGCGCAAGTTCGTGTGTCACCGGGCCGGTGCGGATGGCCGGGCCCTGGGTATCGAGCAGAATGGCCACGCCACGATTGAGCTCGTCGCTGAGCGCGCGCACCCGCGGCACGATCTCGCGCACCCACTCCTGTTTTGCGTGGCTCATGTTGAGCCGGAAGACATCGGTTCCGGCCGCGATCATTTGCCGGATGGTCTCGGTTTTCTCCGAGGCCGGCCCCAGTGTGCAAATGATCCGCGTCTTGCGCATCGCGCAGAATTCAATCCCCAAGATCATTTGCAAGGCGGATTTCCGATCCGACGAGGAGCGCGCCGACTCAATTTCCGGGTAGCGCACACGTCTCGTGTGCTGGTTGCGGTGTTCCACCGCGACGAACTTTGCTTGCACGGCGATGTTCTCGTGACACAGACACGTTTACGGAAGTTCGTCGCCGCGGGACGCGTCGACCAGCATGCGAGACGCATGCGCTACCCAAAGGTTGCAAGGATGGGCGCCTTGGGATTGCGCGAAGCCTGCTCGAACAGTTGAGTAACGCGCATGCACCCCAGCTCGTTCGATAAGATGGCCGCGTTCGCGCAAAAATATCTGCACGACCGGCGCGGCGAAGCGCTCTTGATCCTCGATCTCGGCAGCCAGGATTTTAATGGCTCCTATCGGCCACTCTTCGATCAGCCGCCCTGGCACTACCTCGGCGTCGATATGGCGGCGGGGAAAAACGTCGATGTAGTCTTGCGCGAGCCTTATCGCTGGCGCGAGATCAAAGCGCAGAGCGCGAACGTCATCATTTCTGGCCAGACCTTCGAACATACGGAATTTTTCTGGCTGACGATGAGGGAAATGGCGCGGGCGCTGAAACCCGGCGGCCTCTGTTGCATCATCGCGCCGTCGGCGGGTGATGAGCACCGTTATCCAGTCGATTGCTGGCGGATGTATCCGGACGGTTTGCGGGCGGCCGCTTGTTATGCCGGCTTGGAAGCACTGGAAGCCTGGACGCAGTGGGAGGATCTCCCGCAATACGATCACGAGAGCAACAAGTGGCACGACTCCGTCCTGGTGGCGCGCCGACCTAACGAGGAGCGAAGACGCGACTGGCGCCGCCGCCTGGGTAACTGGCTGGAGCGGAAGAGTCGCTAGAGGACCGCGGCTCCCCGAATCCGCCGCTGAGATCGTCCAAGACAACGGCTTTCGAGCCCATGACCTAGCAGGTCATCAACTACGTGTGAGCCGATGAAGTCGGCTCCGCTTGTCACTAAAACTGTCGAACTCACGTTGTTCTTTCCTTCTGCAAGGTCGTCAGAAATTCTCGGCCAATATTTCGTCGATGTAGAATGGCTCGTATTTTTGACTCAGTTCTACATACAGATGGCCGTCAGCCTCATATTCGTTCCTGTGCCAGAACCCGATTGATTCCCACGCCTTTCTGGAGGCGACGACTTGCAAACAGTCGATGTGCTGGAAGCGGACGGGATTCCCAGTCAAAATTCGTTCGGCATTCCTATGATGGATGATCGTAAAGATGATCATCTCTTTTCCAGCACCATCCTTTTCGAGGCAGTCGTTGACCCTTTGCAAGCAACCTGGGTATAAGAAGTTATCGATGTTGAAATGGATGATGTATTCTCCGTCGGCCATCCTAAGTCCATAATTTCTCAAGGAATGCCCCCAATCGCGGAACCTCTCCTTGCTGTAAACCGTCTTTAACCTTTCCAGGGAACTTAGATCAAATTCTTCTTCGTATGACTGCTGCTTGAGGCCGTCGTGAAGCAATATCACCTCAAAGTCTCTGAAGGTTTGAGAAAGAATGCTGTTTACCCCTCTCCGGGCTAACTCTCTTGGAGTATGAGTGTCACAATCGACAACGATGATGGAAAATTTTGGCGTCACGTATGTTGTCTCCTCTGTTCATGCCGCGGCGGAAAGGCAATTTCATAACCCGGCTTCTGCAGAGAAAAATTCGCGCTGTAAAATGGGTCACAGAGCAATTGCGCGCCCCATTTTTCTCGAAGGTGGGCTGCTTCTCGAAGAAATTCTTCCTTCGCCTCCGGTGTTCGCTCGCTCCCCCGTGAAGCGGATTCGTGGTGAATCAAATTTGCGTACGGAGTCCAAATTATTCGCAGACTTCGCTGGCGCAGTCGCAAACAAAAATCGACGTCGTTGAAATTGACGGCGAAGTGTTTTTCGTCAAAGGATCCCGCTTCCGCAAAAATATCTTTGCGCACGAGCATGCATGCGCCTGTGACGGCGGAACAATCCCTCTGCAAAAAGGCGCGGTCGAAATATCCGGGATGCCGGCGCGGCAGGCCCTCAAAAGCGTGCCCAGCCATCCCGCCCAGACCCAGGATTACGCCGCCATGTTGCAGCGTCCCATTGGCATACCAGAGGCGCGCGCCGACGGCGCCGACGTTCGGACGCGTCGCGTGGCTCACCATTTCAGTTAACCAGCCGGCTTCAGTCACCTCGATGTCATTGTTGAGGAAGGCAAGGATTTCGCCGCGGGCTTCAGCCGCGGCCAGATTGTTTAGCCGGCTGAAATTAAAAAGGCCCGCGTCGGTAATGACGCGAGCCTGCGACTCCGCCTCGAGGCGGCGTAAGTATTCGAGCGCCTCCATTTCGGAGGAACCGTTGTCCACGACCACGATTTCGAAACGAGAATAATCAGTGAGATCGCGCAGGCTCTCGAGGCAGCGGCGCAGCAGGGCGACGCGATCGCGCGTCGGCACGATGATCGTGACCAGCGGCGGCTCTGGCAAAGCGTAAATCACGCGGTGCGCTTCGTTGTTTTCCGGGCAAGCTTCCACTCGTCCCGCGACGTTTTTCCGCTGCAAGTGATCCCGCAAGGCGCGGCGCGCCGCTTCTTTCGCGTAGGGTTTTGCCTCCGCAGCCTGGGCCACACTGCCGGGCGCCATTCGCCAATGATAAAGAATGCGCGGGATGTGCCGCACCTGCTCCGCGCGAATGTGCTCGGAAAAACGCAGGGCCAGATCGTAGTCCTGCGAGCCTTCGTATCCCTCGCGAAAACCGCCCAGGCTTCGCAGCATTTCGGTCTCGTAAACCCCGAGGTGATTGATGTAATTCTGCGCCAGAAAAAGCTCGGGGTCCCAATCCGTTTTGAAGAACGGCTGCGAATGGACGCCCGCGAGATCAATCTTGTCTTCATCGGAATAAATGAGGCGCGCTTCGGGATGCGCCTCGATCTCGGACGCGACGTGCGCGAGCGCATCCCGCGACAAGGCGTCGTCTTGATCGAACAACGCGCACCATCCGCCCGTCGCCAGGGTGAAAGCAGAATTCGAACAGGCTGCGATTTGCCCGTTGCTCTGGCGAAAGGTCAGCTTGATTCTTGGGTCCCTGGCCGCGCGTTTTTCCAGCCACGGCCGGACTTGAGTGTCGACGGAAGCATCATCCGCGACGCATAGTTCCCAGCGTTCGTAAACTTGTTGACGGACGGAATCGATCGCAGCGTCGAGTAACTCGAGATCGGGATTGTAAACCGGCAGCAAGATTGAAATCAGCGGCTGCTCGCGTAGTTGGCGGAGCTGTCGGCGGAGCGCGATTTGGTCGACCCGCGCATAGCACTTTCGCCATTCGTGGTAGGCGGGAGGAGGTGCGGGGCGCGCTACTTCCGGTCTATTCAACTTCATTATCCTTGTCGCGGGGAGAAGCAGAAAGAGTTATCGCTTCATTGACAAATTCGCGGAAGTCCCGGCCCAGGCGATCGATCGTAAACTGCCGCTCGTAGGATGCTCGCGCCCGTTCGGCCATTGGAGGAATCAGCCCAGGATCTTCCAGAAGGCGGCGCATCGCCTGCGCCAGGGCCGCGGGTGATTCCGGCCTAACGAGTAAAGCATTCTCATTGTTCGTTAACATCTCCGCAACGCCGCCCACGGTCGTGGCGATTACGGCTTTGCCGAGGCTCATGGCTTCGAGAACGATGACCGGCATCGCTTCGTCACGTGAGGCGCAAACGATGACATCGGCCTCCCGCATCTGGTCGATCGCAT
The DNA here is from genome assembly GCA_013815325.1 of Chthoniobacterales bacterium. Lineage (GTDB taxonomy): Bacteria > Verrucomicrobiota > Verrucomicrobiia > Chthoniobacterales > UBA10450 > Palsa-1392. Next base: position 10,969 of record JACDGM010000049.1, on the reverse strand, counting down.
CCTGATGCGCGAGGGCGCCGAGCATCGTGACGTTTTTTACCGTGGCGACGACGCCATCGATCTTCAGCCAAAACTCGGGATCGAGAATTCGTCCCGCGATTTGAAATTCTGCCTTCTCTTGCAGATGCGTCGGAAGCGACGCGATCGCTTCGACAAAAATGTCCTGGCCTTTCCGGGGTTCGATGCTGGCGAGGAGCAAAAATCGCAACGGACGCTCGCCCGCCTCCAGCCGCGGAGCGGGACCGAGATCGGGGATGGCGTTGCGCAGGCATTTGACCGGCCCCGACCGCCAGGAACGATAAATTTCGGCTGTGCACTCCGACGGCGCCAGGACGAGATCGGCCAGCGGCAAGGCCTCGCGCAGTTCCGCATCTTCGCGCAGATAATGTTCGCCGACTGAACCCGGCTCGTGCACCCACCAGACGACTGGCACAGGGGCGTGCCGGAGGGCGCGCGCGACTGCTTTGTTGCGGATGCTATTCACGATCACGCAGTCGAAGTCGCGGGCAAACTGCGCGAAAGACTCATGTCCCTCCGCGACCAGTGGGTCGATGATGACCGGTAAATCGAGCTCGTAAAATTTTTCGCGCAGCGGACCGTCGTTAGGCGAGATCACGACCACGAAGAGGCCGTTCTCCCGGCACCAGCGGGCGGCGTGCCAGAGCATGATCGGCGCGCCGGAGAGCGAGAGATCGTGCGAGACCATGAGAAGATCGGGCGCGGCCGCGACCGCCCGCGGCTGGCCTCGCGCCTGCATTCGGATCGGCGCCAGCGAATCGGTGTAAAGCCAGTCGCGCATATTCTGCGGGAAATAGGGATCGTGGGTGGTGAACTCGGCCCACCGTTTGAGCAGATAAATCGAAGCTTTGTCGCGCTGCGACGGCACTTTCTCCCCGGCCGCGATCGAAACATGGCCGGCGTGACGAAGCGTCGCGAAGGGAGTGTAGACACAGCGCAAACCGGTATCGCGGATTTTGAAACAAAGATCCACATCCGAGTGCGCGATCGGCGTATTGATCGCGTCAAATCCGCCGACCCGGAGGAAATCATTCCGGCGCACGGCGAGACAGGCAGCAGAGAGGGCGGAAACGTTGCGGAGCGATTGCGCCATGTTGAAATGCTCGGTCGAATCTGCCGGGCGTTGATGAAACGCGGTCCCGACGAGGCCGCGCACACCGACGACGAGACCCGCATGCTGGATTTTGCCGCTCTCGTAAAGCAGCTTCGGCGCGACTGCGCCGACCTCAGGATTTTCCAGCGGCTCGATCAAATTTTGAATCCAATCGGCCTGCAATGATTCGACGTCGTCGTTAAAAAAAATTAGCCGTTCGCCGGACGCTGCTCCCGCCCCGGCATTGCATTTATCGGAGAAATTAAATGGCTTGTCGTAAGGCACGAAGACCAGCGCAGCCGCGGCCGGGTTTGCTTCCCGGAGCTCTGCGACGAGCGCGCTCCGGGTCACGATCACGATCTCGAGATCCGGGTAGCCGGTTTCGTCAGTCAATTTTTCCAGGCAGCTCTGCGCACGGGAGGGGGAATCAGTCGGGATAATGACCGAAACCCGCGGCCATTGGGACGGTTGCAGGCGGGCGCGATTCGCGGCCGGATATTCGATGATTTCGGCCGGCAAATGACGCCGCCGCATCGCGTCGCCCAAAGCGGCCAGATTCGTTAGGCGCGCCTCCGGCTTTCCCCCGGCCGAGCCTGACGCTGGGTGTTCCCGCCAATGATAAAGGACGTGCGGGACATGCTCGATGGCGCTAGCCCGTTCCGTCGCGCGCAATGCAAAATCGTAATCCTGCGAGAGATCGAATTCCTTGCGAAAATTGCCAACAATATCGACGAGCGAACGGCGATAGGCGGTCAAGTGGCCGATATACATCGAGGATAGAAGAAGCTCCGGGCTCCACTCCGGTTTGAAGAAAGGCGCATGCCTTCGTCCGTCCTCGTCGCAACGGTCTTCGTCGCTGTAGAAAATATCAGCCTCCGGCGCCCTCAGGATCGCCGCGGTTAATTCGTAAATAGCAAACAGCGCGAGCAGATCGTCGTGATCTACGCAGGCTATGAACTCGCCCGTCGCCATCGCCAGGGCGCGATTTGTGTTCTCGGAAACGCCCAGGTTTTCGGGCAAACGCAGCAAACGAATCCTCGGCTCACGAGCGACCCAACGATCGATGATTTCGCGCGTCTCCGCGCGCCGCGAACCGCCATCGACCAGACAGACTTCCCAGTTGGGAGCGGTCTGGGCGGCGATCGACGCGAAAAGTGCGTCCAGAAATTTTCCCGGCGGATCGAAGACCGGCAGCAGCAGGCTAACGGGCGGCGCGGCTTTCCATTGGCTGGCGCTCTGGCGCTGCCCGGCCAGCGTGTTTTCACCCGGCTCGTGTTCCCGTTTCCAGACGTCGTAAGACTCTTCCGGGGTGCCTTTGCCTAACGATTCCGCGGAGGGCTTCGCCCCTTCCATCTCCTTTCGCCTCAGGCCGAGATTGCGGGGAATACGTTGGATTTCGCGCGCGATGCGTTGCGCGAGCGGCTTGCGGTCCTTTGGATGGTCGCCTTCGTGAAAACAACGGCCTCCGTTTCGACAGGCGCGTTTCGCCGATTGGATGATCTGTTTTTGTTTTTTGACCTCGGCTCTTAACTTTTCTACTTCGCGCTTTCGCGTTTCGCCCTCGGCCAGCCATTGGCGTAATTGCTCGTGCTGGCTGTCCATCACCAGTTGTGCTTTGGCGCGGTCCCGCCGCAGCGCGCTCACCTGCTCCGCCTGCTCGTCCATCGTCTCCTGCGCTTTCCAGCGATCTTCGAGCATCGACTCCAGCCAAATTTGCCGCGCGGACAAGGCGGCCAGATCGCGCAGCGCCTGCGCCGAATGGGCCTGCGCCTCGATCCGCGCGGCGCTCAATCGGTAAAGCACCGCGGATTCTTCCCGCTCTTCCGCGGGGCCAAAAATGCGCGTCAACCATGGGCTCGTGGCGACGGTGTCGTCATTCAGCGCGGCGACTCCCAGCCCGATGCCGGCGCCAGATTCGGCGGTTGGCTTTTGCCGGAAAATTTCAGCCCAGGCACGGCGCGGAGGCTCCGGACGTCGCAGATCCAGGCCGTGCTGCAGCACGATACCGTCCGGCGCCATTTTCGGGAGCCAGGCTCGCAGCTCGGCGCGGAGGATCTCGTAGCTGTCGCAATCGTCCAGGAGCAAGAGACCGATTGAGCCTTCCGCCTGCTCCGACGCGAGCGTGACCGGATGGCCGGCGATGAGGGTGGCGACATCGCGATAAAATTCAGCGGAATCGGCAATGGCTTTTTGCCAAGCTTCATCATCCTGCGCGTTCTCATCCGGCACTTCGCGCCGGATCGTTAGGCAACGGCCGCCACTCTTTTGCTCGCGCAACGCCTGGCAGAAAGTGAAGTGCGGCTGGCTGTCGCCAAAGCCGAGCGTGACAACCCGCGCCGGCTGGCGCAGCGTCACCAGATCGTAAAAAAGTGGGAGATGGAAACGCGAGATGCCGTCCGAATAGAACTCTGGCTGAAAGCGGAGACTGGGAAGTGCAAGCGGCATGCGGAGACCATTGGTGCGAGCAGGCAATTAGTCCGCGTTCCAGACGCGCGAAGCAAGTTGCGAGGTGGAGTTCCCCAGCCAGAAAGCGCCCAAGCCCGCGCCTTGTGAGCATATCTTGTTTTATCGCCAGCGGCTGCGCCATTGCCACGACGCACCTCTATCGCTGCGTGCATTTTCAGGAGCAGTTGCAGGCACTCGGCCACGAAGCGCGCGTCGCGCAATGGTTCGAGGAGGCAAAGATCGATGCCGCTGCGGCACTCAGGTGCGACGTCATTTTCCTCTATCGTCTGCCGATGAGCGGACCGTTGCGTGCCGTCACGGAGCGCGGTCGCGAACTGGGAAAACCGGTCATCTTCGACACCGACGATTTGATCTTCGAGCCGAGCTGGGTTTCGGAGCATCGGGCGGTGCGCGCCCTGACCCCAAGCGACCAGATTCAATATGCCGAAGGAGTGCAGCGATACCTCGAAACGCTGCAGGCGTGCGATGCGACGGTGACCGCGACGCCGCTGCTCGCGGAGCTCGCGCGCCTCCGCGCCAAGCCGGCGTATGTGCACCGCAACAGTCTCGGCCACGATATGCTCGCACATGCAAACGAGTTGCACCGGAAGCGGCAGCGCCGCCCCGACCGCGGCGAAATTGTCATCGGTTACGGCAGCGGCACCGCGACGCATGATGTCGATTTCGAAGAAGCGACCGCTGCGCTCGTCTCGGTGCTGGAGCGATTTCCCCACGTGCAGTTGTGGATTGGCGGTCCGCTAAAAATCTCGCCGCTGCTCGAAGCTTTCGGTGCGCGCGTGCGGCGCTTCCCGCTGACCGGCTGGCGCGACTGGTTCGAGCTTTTGAGCCGCATCGATATTGCCCTCGCGCCGCTCGAGGCGGAGAACATTTTTTGCCGGGCGAAAAGTGAGATCAAGTTCGTGGAAGCGGGCGCACTCGGCGTGCCGCTGGTCGCCTCCCGGATCGATCCGTTTCGCGATGCGATTAGCGATGGGGAAGATGGATTGCTCGCGGCCAGCGAAAGCGATTGGATGCGGGCTTTGAGTTCGCTCATCGAGCAGCCGGAGCAGCGCCGGTTCATCGGCGAGCGCGCCCGTGAGATAGTTTTGCGGCGTCACAGCCCGGCGGCGCGTACGCGCGATCTCCGGTTCCTCTTGCCGCAGCTGGCGCCGGCCCTCTTCCCTCCCGCACCGGCGGGGAGAGCTACACTCGTTAGGCAAATCCGCCGCCTGCTTGCGCGCCCCCGGAAAAAAGAGCGCCTCACGATCAACTGGCTCGTGCCGGAACCATCTCCCGGTGCGGGCGGCGACGTCGGAATCTTTCGCATCATTCGTTACCTCGCGGAGTTTGGCCACGATTGCCAGGTTTACGTGGTGACTTATGAGGCGATGACCGATTTTAGCACGGAGCAAATCCGGGAAAATATCCGCGAACACTTTGGCGAGACGCCGGCGCAGTATCACCGCTGGCGGGGAGACCTTGGAAACGCCGACTGCACCTTTGCGACTTTTTGGCCGACGGTCGAAAACCTGACGGGGTTGCTGAAAGGCGGAAGGCGCTACTATCTGGTGCAGGATTTCGAGCCATCGTTTTATCCGGACGATCCGCTGCATTACCAGAGGGCGGAGAACACTTATCGCGCGGGCTTGCACTGCGTCACGCTCGGGCCCTGGCTGGCGAAGATGTTGCGGGAACGCTATGGGGCGACGGCCGATCATTTCGATTTTGCGGTGGACGCGCAACTCTATCGGCCGCGGCTGGTGGAACGCAGGCCCGGCGGACGCGTCTGTTTCTATGCCCGTCCGGCGACACCCCGACGCGCTTATGAGTTAGGGCTGGCGGCGTTTCAGAGCGTCAAAAAACAGTTACCGGAGGTGGAGATCGTTTTCTTCGGTGCGTCCGAGCTGACCCCGCTACCATCCTTTCCCTTTGTCGATCGCGGGAAGTTATCTCAGGGTGAGTTGGCGAAGCTCTTTTCCGGTTGTGATCTCGGCGTGGTTTTTTCCCTAACGAATCCTTCTTTTGTCCCGCTCGAGATGATGGCTTGTGGATGCGCGGTGCTCGAGCTCCAGAGTGAGCGCTGGGAGGGCACCTTGACGCACGGGAGGGACGCCTGGCTGGTGCAACCTACTCCGGACGCGGTCGCCAAAGGAATCGTTGAACTCCTGCGAAACAGCGCTCTAGGTGAAGCGCTTGCCGCCCACGGTTCTGAACGCGCCCGGTCGATGAGCTGGCACGACTCTGCGCGCCAGATAGAAAAGATGCTCTTACGCAACTCGACCTGAAGGATGGCTCTTGCCCTGGCCGGCGCCGTCCTGTACCAAATGCTGTGTCGGGATAAGCGCTTCTGTGAGCAAGGTTGCGCGCACGCTGGCTAGATGAAACATCCGATCTTAAGGCGAATTCCCGGAGCCCGGCAGTGGATCGAAAAGATCGAGCGACTCGAAGGCGAGCGGGACCGGCTGGTTCGCAGATTGGCCAAACTTAACGCGCGCCTGGAATCCTTGCCGGAGATTGCGCCACAGCTTGCGCGCTCGGAGTACAAGGCAGTCTGGAGAGAGCTATCCAAGACCTCTAACTCGGCAAAGTGGCACATCGGAGGGGTCGATGAAGAATCGTGGTTCGAAGTCACCGGGCTGGAGACGAAGGAAGCGTTGGCCAGCACGGTTGGCATCCACCAGAATGACACGGTAGTCGAGATAGGTTGCGGAGTAGGTCGCGTCGGCAAGCAGCTCGCGCCTTTATGCCGCAAATGGGTCGGCTGCGATGTTTCAGCGCACATGTTAAAGCTCGCCGCCCAACGGTTGAAGGGATTGGGTGACGTTGAGCTGCGCGAAATCAGCGGTTTCGATCTCCAACCCTTGGCGAATGATTCGGCGGATGTCGTTTATTCCACGGTCGTCTTTATGCATCTTGAGGAATGGGATAGATATAACTATGTCTTGGAGGCCTTTCGCGTGCTCCGCCCCGGGGGAAGGATTTATGTCGATAATGTCAATCTCTGCTCAGACTTGGGATGGGAGGTGTTTGAAATGCACCGGCAGATCCCTTCACGCGAACGGCCACTGCATATCACCAAGCACTCGACGAAAGGCGAACTAGAGACCTATCTCGAGCGGGCAGGGTTCTCTGAAATTCAGAGCCGGGAATCCGGTCAATTTATTCAGGTTTGGGGAATGAAAAGAATCGCTTCTTCTGCATGATAGCTTCTGAACAACTTCCTTCCCGACACTTCGAGCCTTTGCGCTATGGGCTGGGCGCCTGGACGGAACATATCTTTTTCGCCTACGACCTGGTCGCGCAATTGCAGCCGCGACTGCTCGTCGAACTCGGGACCGATCGCGGCGAGAGTTACTTCGCTTTCTGTCAGTCGGCGCGCGAGAACGAGACTGGCACCCGCAGCTTCGCGATCGATCATTGGCGCGGCGACCCTCACGCGGGGAGTTATGACGACGCAACCTTCGCGGATGTTGAGGCGCATAACCGCGCGCATTACGCAGCCTTCTCGACCTTGGTGCGTTCGAGTTTTGACGATGCGCTCGAGCAGTTCGCGCCGGAGAGCATCGACCTGCTCCATATCGACGGACATCACACCGAAGAAGCGGCGCGGCATGATGTTGAATCCTGGCTGCCGAAGTTGCGACCCGGCGGCATTCTGCTGATGCACGATATCGCGGTGCGCGGTCGCGATTTCGGAGTGTGGAAAGTTTGGGCGGAGATGACGGCGCGCGGGCGTTCATGGGCTTTCCCGACGCCGCCGGGTCTCGGAATTTGGGAGAAGCCGCCGCCCAAGGCCGTGCCGGCAGTGCTCGAGACGCTCTTCGCTGCGCCTAACGAATGTAAGGAAGCCCTGCAATCCTATTACCGGCAGCGGAGCGGCAACCTTCAGGAAGAGGTGGCGCAGCAGTGGCGGGATGGAACGATTCGCTCCGCCCCCATGGCTGCGGAGACCGGGATTCAGGTTTTCTGGACAAGCGACGGCGATTATACAGAGGAGAACTCGACCGACGTGCGGGTCGGTCACGAAGCTTGGAAAGAGGTGGCGGTCGCCTTGCCGACAAAGTCTCGGGTCACGGGACTTCGGATCGATTTCTTCAGCGCCCTAACGATTGTTGAAATCGCTCGCATCATTCTTGAAACCGGAGCAGGTAACGAGCTTTGGAGAGCAACTCGCGGAGAGGAATTCGACTCCATCGCGTTGCGAGGCGATTGCCTGCGTCTCGGCTCGGATCTCCTAACGATCCAGGTTACAGGCGTTGATCCGCAACTGCATTTACCGCCGCTCCCAGAATTTGCATCTGCACAAGGGATCATCGTGCGAATGCGTTTGCGGGTAAAAAACAACCAACCGAAACGCTTGCGAGATTCGCGCGAGATGCAGTTTTAGGACAAGCGCTCCCGCTTGCCCACCGTTGCGTCCAGCAGTCGAAAGCCTAAGTATCAGTGGCTGGTCAGCGCGCGCGCCGGGAGGCGACCAAGCCCGTCTTATGAAGCGCCGGCGATGTTAAATGTACCATCGACGGCCGTTGATGTACCGAATAGGATTACTGCGCCCTTTTTTCGCCTGCGACGGGGCCACCTCCGGCAGTGAATGTGGGCGGGTTGTGCCATTCCGAACCATGCGGCAACTGCTGCTTCTGCCAGCAGCAACTTTATTCCTGCTGCGTAAACTCGAACCCAAACGCGGCCATGGCGGAAGAACTAGGGGCCAGGCGCGATCGAAGCCGATCTTTCAGCAATCGTTAGGCTTGTCGTGAGGCTTGTCGTTAGGGCCGAGCCCGGCGGCGGCTTCTATTGCGGCAAGAATCTGCTGGTCACGATCAGGCGGGGGGATAACCTGCAGAGAACTGTGGCACAGCCAATGCCGTTTCCACGGCCAAACTTCCAATGAAAAACTTCCTGCTCATCATTTCACTCAGTCTCCTCAATTTCCTGCCCTGCTCGCGTGCGCTCGCTCAATGGAGCTCCGATCCCACGGTTAACCTCGGCGTGGCCGTGAAGCCGGGCGATCAGGTCCAGCCGAAAGTTCGCCCGACACCCGACGGTGGCTGCTACATCAGTTGGTTTGACAATGACCCGACCGGCAAACCTCCCTTTGGCTACGACGTTTTCCTACAAAGGCTCGACGCGAGCGGGGTTGCGCAATGGGCCGACGGTGGAATTCGCCTGGCCGATCTCGGGATGAGCTCGACTCAGGATTATGGCCTCGATGTTGATCTTAATGGCAACGCCGTGCTCGCCTTTCTCGATGACCGCCGACCCAGCGGGATCACCGTGACCGCGATGAAAGTGAGACCCACGGGCGAGCAGTTGTGGGGCAAATTCGGGCGCGAAGTTGGAGTTGGACCGGCTTTCAAAGGTAATCCCAAAATTACCGCGACCTCCGACGGCTCGGTCGTCGTCGGGTGGATCGACGGCAATAATTTGATGTTGCAGAGACTCACCCGAAGTGGCCAACGGCAGTGGGGCGCGAGCGGGATCACGATCGCCGCGCCGGCCGGCTTGACCTATTCGATCGCTGATCTGCACGCCTCGCGCGAAGGCTCTGTGATCGTCTCGTTCGTTTCCGCGGCAGGCTTCACCGGGCCGAAGCATCTTCTGGCGAACAAGCTCGATAGCAGCGGTGCGCTGCTCTGGGGTCCAGACCACGTCGTGGTGTTCGATGGCGGTTCGCTCCAGTTTGGAAATTTTCCGGAATTCGTGACAGACGGGGCGGGCGGCGCGGTTTTCGGCTGGTATGAAGTGGATCCGCTGCAGTCGCGCGCGCAACACATTCTGGCGGATGGCGCCGAGGCATTCCCGCACAACGGCGTTCCCGGCTCGACCGACGTTTCCCATTTCGACGTCAGTCCCAGCGTCTCTTACGATAAGGCGAGCGGGGCGACTTATCTTTTCTGGAACGAACAACTGCCCCCGCCCTCTACCGATCAAGGAGTATCGGGCCAGAAATTTAATGCGGCGGGTGCTCCGCAATGGGGCGCGACCGGAGTCGTCGTCACGCCGTTCGCCGCCGCCGCGGTGCTCAACGTGACAAGCGTCTTCACTGCCGCGGGTCCGCTCGTCGTCTGGTCCTCGGAAGCCGCTTTTGCGCAGGACACGATCACGGGCGCGAAGCTGGACGCGAGCGGGGCGGTCATCTGCCCGCCGTTTGCGGTGTCGTCCATCCTCTCCTCAAAGTCGCGCCTCGATCTGACGATCTCGCAAACCGGCGTGGCATTCGCGGCGTGGAGCGACGGGCGCAACGACGGTGGCGACATCTACGCGCAGGATATCAAGCCGGACTGCACGCTCGGCCAGTAAGCGCCCGGTCGTTGCGATTCCCATCGACCTCGACCGACCCGATGACGACTGCGAGCTCACGCAGGCAAAAATAATCTGAGCAAGCTGATCAAAAAAGCGCAGCACGGCGAGTCGCCGTAATCCTGGACTGAAATATCGCCGTAATACGCGATGGAAATCAATTGGACACTTCGCCGATCATCGCGCTGCTGGTGGGCGCGCTTCGTGACCGCAGGCGAGCGCCTCAAACAGCAGCCGAACGCGAAGGTTACGTGAACGCCAACAACTCTAAGCCAGCTACACCGACGATGATGGCAATGACCTCACGCTGACCGTGGTCCCGTAAGTCTCGGAAGACTTACGAGTAGAGATATTCGTCGTGATATTCGCGCTGCGGCGCGAATTGGACGGTCTGGTCGCCGCCGGTTTCCGGGTATTCGAAGATCTGACCTTCGTAATTCCGGATTACGATTTTCTCGTTGTCGTGGTAAAGGACGTAGCCAGGATTGATCGGGACCTTACCGCCGCCGCCGGGGGCGTCGATGACGAACTGCGGGACTGCATAACCGGTCGTATGCCCGCGCAAACCTTCAATGATCTCGATCCCTTTCGCGACCGAGGTGCGCAGGTGTGAGGAGCCGTCGATTAAGTCGCACTGATATAGGTAATAGGGGCGCACCCGGCACATGAGGAGTTTGTGCACGAGCGTTTTCATCGTCTCGAGATCGTCGTTCACACCGGCAAGGAGGACGCTTTGGTTGCCCAGGGGGATCCCGTGATTGGCCAGCCGCTCCAAGCCAGCCCGCACTTCCGTCGTGAGCTCACGCGGGTGGTTGACGTGGATGCTCATCCAGAGCGGATGATACTTTTGCAGCATCGCGCAGAGCTCCGGCGTAATTCTTTGCGGGAGAAAAATTGGGACGCGGGTGCCGATGCGAAGGAACTCGATGTGCGGGATGGCCCGCAGCCGGCTGAGAATTTTCTCCAGTTTCGAGTCGCTAAAAAGAAGCGCATCGCCACCTGACAAGAGCACGTCGCGCACTTCGGTGTGTTCTTCGAGATAACGGAAAGCCGCTTCGAACTCCGTGTGCAATTCCTGTTCGCCGACGCCGCTGACGACGCGGCTGCGCGTGC
>JACDGM010000048.1 GCA_013815325.1 Chthoniobacterales bacterium | reverse complement strand
GGCTCGCCGGGAAATTTGGCGATGTCGTTTATTTTTTTCTTTGGGCGTCGGTCCTCGGCCTCGTCATCGGGAAAGAGGCGAGCCACGGCCAGATCAATTGGGCGCGCTGCTTCGATTTCACCGGGTTCGGTTTCATGATCGAACAGATGCAGCACACTCTGCATACGGACTCGCTCTCGATCGGCTCGCCGCCCTTCGATCCGAGGAAGACGCCGATTCTCTTTTCCGGCCTAACGATGACGCGAGAATGGATTTTGCCGCGGATCATCAGTGTGCTCGTGCCGCTCTTGTTACTGCCGCTGGCAGGACTGTTGTTTCACGGCAAACTGCAAAACCTGTGCAAGCCGATCAGTCGGCGTGCCGTCTCGCTCGTCGCCGGTGTTGGCCGCGGTGGCTCGTTAGGCGGCGCAGTCTGGATTGATGCGGTGCTAACTTTCACTCTTTTCCCCTGGCCTTCCTCGCCCTGATCGCCGCTACGATTACGCCTCTCTGTGCGCCACCGGTGGCGACTTTGCCGATCGTCTTCGCGGCGCTGGCCCTGATCGTATCTGATGTCGCGACGCGCGATGTCCGTGCCGGAACGATGGCAAGTCTGCGCTCGATCCCGCGGCTGCGGGAAAGCTACGTTTGGTGGAAACTCGGCTCTACTTGTCTGCTCAGTCTACTCTTTTGCGCCGGGGCGATCCTCCGCACGATCCCGCGGGGCTCCTTTGCGGTTGCGGCCTTGCTCGGCGGAATTTTCTTCGTCGCGGCGAGCGCGACTGCCCTCGGCCTAACGACCTCAAATCCGAAAACCTTTATCGTAGGATTTCTGACCTTCTGGTATGTGGTGGTGAACGATCGAGGGGCGCATCCGCTCTGGGATTTCGCCGGGTTCTACGGTCGCGCGACGCCGGCAACGCTCGCACTTTTCGCCAGCCTGAGCGTGCTCGCGGTAATCGCTGCGCTAATCGTTTATCGTTCGTCCCTAACGAAAGAGTAAAGCGCGCATCATCCGGAGCGGAGCGCTAGGCGGGAAGCTTCCGTCGGAAGCTCGGCGATGCCGTAAGCCTCGCGATCCACCCCGAAAGCGCCTTCCGGTCTCACGCCGCCGAGCCACGCAGTCAGCTTGTCGACGTAGTTATCGAGATGCCGGATCTGCTGAATCCCGTGCTCGACAATCGGATCGAGCGTGGAAGCGAAAAGCACGCCGCCGTAGCGGTCGGTCTGCCAGGTGATGATCTCGCCCTTGTCATTGCGCTGGATGACTTCGCTGTTCTCCGGGATGCGCGTGTAGACCCCGTGAATGTGCCAGCAGGCGTGGCGCGGTTTTAAGCCCTGGTAAACCGGATGCTCGTAATTCGTTTCGGAGATGGGCGGATTGTTCGGGTCCTTCACCCACCAGTAATTATTGACCGGACGATCTTCCCATTGGGCGTCGAGCCAGAGCGGAAGGCTGTCGCCGAAGACCGCGATCTTCTTGTCGTCGCCGAGAAAGCGGTAAAGCGCGTCCTTCCGCCTAACGAGTGCTTCCTGGTTCGATTGGAAGGGAATCACGAGTGCCTTGAGGTGCTGGATCTTTTCGTGGTCCAGCTCGTGGACATACACGAGCTCGTAGATTTCGCGGTACTTCGGCGCCGTCGCGAAAGCGTATTGCGACCAGACGCCGTTAAACACCAATCCGATTTGTTTCATGAGTTTCCTTTCGTTGCGCTGCCAATTGCAAAATATGCTGGTTTAAGCCCGCGATGCCGTCGTCGTTCCCGGGCCGTCGCCGATAGTCGCCGACCGGCCCGCTCGCGGTCAGGATCATAAGGCCGTTGGTGGTCATCTCGTCGAGCACCATGATGGGGCGATGCCAGGTGTCTTCGAGCACGACGTCCGCTCCCGGGCTCGCCTTGATGTAGCCGCAGGCCCACCAGCCGGTGATGCCGTTGTTGTAGTTAAACTTGTCAAGGTCCAAGCCGTCGAAGAGCCCGTAGCGATCAGTCCTGACGGAGAGAAAAACGTCCTTGGTCGCCTTGCGATTGTCGTGAATCCATTGGTTGCCCGGCACCCAGTTCGTAAACCAGCCGCAGAAGCAGCAGACGGTATTTCCTTGGTCGAGAAAGGCTGCAACCTGGTCCTTGATCTTGAGCATGGCGACGTGGTCGGAGCCGTTAGGCACGATCAGGAGGTCGAGGCCGGAAAGGTCAGGATCGAAGTCTGCCGTGATGACTTCGATCCGGTAATCGACGAGCTCGTTCGAGACATAAGACTCGTTCAAACCGACGATGCCATTGGAGACGACCAGGGCGTGCAACATATACTCGTTAGGCAGGGGAGACGGCGGGCCGAGGTTGCAGGTTCTCCATGTCGTAGTGTTTCTCGAAAAACTCGTCGCACCAGAGGCAAATATTGCCATCCACCCGGCCGCGTTCCCTGGCATACGACTCATTCACACCGATGGACTCACCCATTTGGTAGGGCACGCCTTGGTTGATCTGGCGCATGATCTCCGACTTCGACATGCGCGCGAGAACATCGACAACTCTTTCGGTGCGCGCATCGCCCATCGGGAAGCGTGTGCCCGGACAGCATGGATTGATTTTCCAGAGTTGAATCGATAGCTCCTGTGGCAGGTCGGTGCCGCCGAGGAAACCTTTGCCGCCGCTGAGAATGGCGCAGAAGTTATGCTCTGGGTCGTGGAGCCAGATTTTGTTTTGCATCGCCCGCCCGCGCGCCCAGTTGCCGCCCAGCCACATCTCTTCGTTCGCGCCCCAGAAGCCATAGGAAGCGCCGCCGGTCATGATGTAAGTCTCCTTTTCGATCAATGGTTTCGTGTTGTCGCTACTCATGCCGCGCGAACCAAATAACCCCTCCAGCTCTGCGCGGCGCGCGCCGGCTTTTTTGTGGTAGCGATCCATGCTCGCGATGTCGATGCGAGTCACTCCGTGGGCGATCAGGTCGTCGAGAATTTCGCCGGTGAGGAGGTCGCCATTGGTCTGCAGCATGATCTGGGTTTTGCCCTGATATTTGTTTCGGAGCGCGTCGAGGATGGCGAAAAGTTTCGGGCGCTCTGTGAGCGGCTCGCCCCCAGAAAGAATCAGGCGATCAAGCTGCGCCGGGAGATTGCCGACAATGGCGAGACAATCCTCGGGGGAGATGCGTTCGCCCTTGGGTCCGGAGTTATTATAGCAATGCGCGCAGGTGTCGTTGCAGAGCTGGGTGAAGACCCAGTAGATCGATTCGTAATGCTCGAAATCGGCCGGCTCCATGGCGCCTACCTTATCACAGAACGATGTGCTCGGCTTTGAGCGCGTCCCAAAAACCGAGCTCGGTCGCGACACCGGTCGCGGGATCGTGCACGAACTCTTCCTTGCTCGCGAAGCTGCGCAGTTCGCCGGCGCTCATCTGCGCCATGCGATCGCCCATGATGAGCGCCTCTTTCAGATCGTGCGTAACGAAAATCGAAGTGATGGAAAAACGCCGCGCGACCTGCTTGAAAAGCTGCTGCATGCTCGTGCGAATCTCCGCGTCGAGATTGCTGAAGGGCTCGTCGAGCAGCATGAGCGCGGGACTGATGATCAGCGCCCGGCCGAAGGCGACACGCTGACGCTGGCCGCCGGAGAGCTGCTCGGGACGTTTGCGGCGATGAGCGCCCAGCTCGAGCGACTCGAGCATCTCGCCGACCTTGGTTTTCACGGTCTCGTTAGGCACTTTCCGAAGACGCAGGCCGAAAGCGATATTTTCAAAGACGTTGAGATGCGAGAAGAGGAGCGCTTCCTGGTAAAGGTAAACAATGTTGCGTCGCTGCGGCGCGATCTCGTTGAGGCGCGCGCCCTCCAGGTAAAGGTCGCCGGCGTCGGGCTCGACCAGGCCCGCGATAATCTTGAGCAGGGTCGTTTTTCCGCAACCCGAACGGCCCAGGACGCTGAGCGTCTGGTGCGCTTGCAGGGCGAGTGAAACCCGGCGCAGGACCGGTTCGTGCTTGAAAGCCTTGGCCAGGTTGCGCACTTCGAGAAAGGCCGCATCTGCGTTCATAGCCGTTCGTTAGGCAAAGTCAGGACGAACTTCTTGTTCGCCCAGAAGAGCAGCATCGGCGGGAACACGAGCAGACAACTGCTGGCGGCGGCGAGCGGCAGACTGGCTTCGTTGATGAAGGTGAAAATGCGAATAGTCAGCGTCTCAACTTTTCCGCCGCCAATGATGAGGACGATACCGTAGTCAAACCACGAAATGAGAAATGCCTGGCAAAAACAGACGAAGAGCGCGCCCCGCGCCATCGGGAAAAGCGCGCGCACAAGCGCGTCCCAGACGCTGCCGCCGAGCGTGTAAACCAGTTCCTCGGTCGCGCGCAGCTGCGCGTTCCAGAAGCGCCCAAAGAAAACCGTGGCGAAGCCGTAGGCAATGATCCCCTGGGCCAGCACAACGCCGAAAAAGCCATCCGCGAGCCGCAGCTTGATGAAGAGAAATAGAATGCAAACCCCGAAAATGACCGGCGAGATCACGAAAGGAATGTAGGCGCAAAAGAGCAGCGGCTTGCGCCAGCGGTGATAGGAGATGCACTTGCTCGTGAGAAACCCGGCCAGGGTCGCACCGCTCCCGACGGCGGTCGCCGTGCCTAACGACAAAAGGAGGTTGCCGCCGAGATGGCCGCTTTGGAAGAGCGTTCGCCAGGCACTGAAATTGAATTCCTGCGGCAGAAGATTCGGATAAACCCAACGCCGCGCAGCCGATTGAAAGAGCAGGAAGGCAACCGGAAAAAGACAGCAGACCGCGAGAACAAAGGCGAGCGGCTTGCGCGTGGCGGAGTTATTCATGAGCCGGTGCCTTGCGAAAAATGAAGAGTAGGAAAAAGAGCACGAGCGCGGTGTAAACGACAGAGATGACAAACGCCTCGGGCTTCTGCGCGAGATCGAAGAGGCCAAACTTGCGCCGGGTGAGCATCGAGATGACGAGCGGATTTTGCGGCCCGACGACGAGCGGGATCTCGAAGGAACCGAGCACAAAGATGAAGTAGAGGAGCAGGTTCGTGCTCGAGCGTTGGAGCAATACCGGCACCGCCACCCGGCGCAGGCTCTGCCAGCGCGAGGCGCCTAACGACGTCGCCAGTTGCCGCAGGCTGCCGATTTTTTCCGTCTCATAAATCTGCAGCATCATCACCGTAAAAAACGGCGCTGCGAGCAGCCAGTGCGCAGCAATGATGCCCCAGCCTAACGAGTCGTTTACGAGCGACGGAAAATGCTGCGGATCGCGCACGAACCCGAAGGCGCAGGCAAGGCGAGAGAACAAACCCGCGCCGCTCAACCAGCGCGAGACGAGAAACGCCGCGACCAATCCCGAAAGCGCCATCGGCAGATAGATCAGCGAAGAAATCGCACCGCGCTGTAAAGACCGCCGGAATCCCAGGACCAAGCCCAGCGCCGTGACGCCGCTTAGAAAGATCGCGGCCAGCGCCACCCACGCGCTGAAGAGAAATGAGCGCGGAAGCTCGCCCGACGTGATGGCTTGCGTCCAGTATTTCGTGGTCCAGCCGGCGGAGAGAAGGCCCGCCAGCCCGAAGCTATAAGCCAGCGCGTAACCCAGACACCAAACAATCGGCGCGACCGCGAAGAGGAGGAAGAACGCGAGCCCGAGCGTCGTGCCCCTATTTTTCCAAAACCTGCTTACGGAAATCTTCATTCAACCGAATCATATACTTCGACGCCGGTTCCGGCAGAGCTTTTGCCTGAATCTCGGCGCGTTGCGGCGCATGCGTTCGTTGCGGAATATGGCGCAACCTCTCCTGCCAGGCAGGAGGCAACTTATCAATCGCAAGCACGGTGCCGTCACCCCAAACCGAAGGGCGGGCCTTCTCATATTGCGCTTCCGGGGAGATAAGGAAGTTACAGACAGTCATGGCTGCGGCGGCATGAGCTGAGTTCTTCGGGATACCCATGTAGTGAGAGTTCTGAATCGTGCCGGCGTCGAGCACGTAGGCGCGGGAAGTCTCCGGGAGAATGCCCTGGAGAATCTTACTATCCACCTCCCCATCGTTGTTACTCATGGTGAAGTCGATTTCACCGCTGGCGTAGAGCTGGTGTAGTTGCGCCACGCCTTCGGGGAAAGTCTTGCCCGCCTTCCAGAAGTATTGCTTGATGCCGTTCAGGTAAGCCCAGAGCTGCGCGGAATACTTGTCGTATTTCGACTCATCGAAGCTGCCTTCCAGTTCTTTCGCGCCGCCGGCGAAGTCGTAGAGAAGACACTTCAAAAAAGTAAGACCCGTAAAGCTCGAATCGAGGGTGAACCGCCCGGGGTGCGCCTTGACCCACGCGGCCAGCTGCTCGCGCGTGCGCGGCGGATCCTGCACCCGCGCGGAGTCGTAGATGATCGTTAACTGCACGTTGCCCCAAGGGCACTCGTAGCCGTTGACCTGTTGCCTGAAGTCATAACCGATGAACGGATTCTGAAAATCGATGAACTTACTGTTCGGGAGCCTGTCGGTGAAAGGTCCGAGCAAGCCATCGAGCTGCCGAAGCTGGTAGAAGGTCTCGCCATTAATCCACATTAAGTCATAAGCACTTTCCGCCTTTCCCGCTTCGTGCTCAGTCATCAAGGTTGAGACCAGGTCGTTTCCCTGGCCGCTCGCGATCTTCAGAGTCACTCCATATTCCTTCTCTACCCCGGGAACGACGAAGCTCTGCATATATTTGTTGATCAGGGGATCGCCCTGCCACATCACCAGGGTGACAGTCTGGCCGCGCGCCTGCGCGACGACTTGATCCCAACTTAGCCCAGCGGCCCCAGGACGTTCGGACGCCTTTTTCCCGCAGCTCGCCAGGGCGAGCACGCAGGTCAGGCTGAGAAGAAAGTGCCTCAAGACTCGGCTTTAAAACTTGAACTTGATCGTCGCTTCCACGCGCAAGGGGAGCTCGGGATAGACAATATCGCTACTCAGGAAGCCGCCGCCGAAGAAGCCGAAGCTCGGCGAGAAGTTTTCCTCATCGGTGAGGTTCAACACATCAACGCGCGCCTCCCAGCGCGGCTGACGGTAGAAGACCGCCGCATTTAAAGTGTACTGCGCCGGGATGATGACTTTGCCGAGCAAGTCGAGGTGATAACGGCTCGTAGCGACCACGCCCAGGCTCGCACCGAGCCCGCAGTCGAGCGTGTAGTTAGCAAAGGCGCTAACCACGGAACGGGGAAAGCCAGAGACCTCGTAATCGTCCGGCGGGAAGTTAAAGAAGTTAGGGCTGCCTGCGCCGGTCCCGGGAACGAGATCGGGTCGCGAGGGGTTGAAGGCATCGTAGACCGTTCCCGTAGCCTGGAGGACGCCGCCGACGTTATCGAGGTGGCCGCTGAAGTAGCTGTAGTTGAGGGTCGTGAAGAAGTTCTTATTCGGTTGAAACGTCGATTCGAACTCGAGACCCTTGGTGTTATACTTGATATTGGCGCCGCCGAAGTTACTCCGGCGATTCAGGTCCTGGTAGAATCCAGCGACGGAGATGAAGAGCCTGTCTTCGAAGAAGCTAAACTTTGATCCGATTTCGTAGAGATCGCTGGCGATGTGAAAGTTGCTTTCTTTGATCGTGTTGTCGACCAGGGCCAGGCCGCCGCCCAGCGCCGAGTTATACGACTGGCTGAAGCTATAAGTGCCGTAGGTCGTCATCCACGGAAACAACTTGTAAGACAAGCTGCCATTGCCCGCGCCTTCACCGACGACGGTCGAGTCGCTCGCAGGCGCGAAGCCAGCGGGCGGCAGCGGATCGGTGACATCGGCGAAGATCAGATCGCCGCGGCCGCCAATAAGGAGGCTAAGCTTGTCGGTGATGGCGAAGTTATTCTGCAAGAAGTAGCCGACCTGGTAGATGTTCGAGTCGTTCGTATCGGCGTTGCCAAAGACGCCGACATTGCCCTGGCTATCGAGCCCGGTCGGGTAGTTGCCACCGCTGGAGACGAGCGCGGGACCGCCGAAACGTCCGGGATAACCCGGCAACGGCAGGCTGCCGGTGATCGCGTCGCGCGGAAAGAAACGCGTGCTGAGCGGCGCCGTCAGGTCGGTCAAGTTATCGGCTTCGAAATTGAAGTTACTAAAGCCTTTGATGTGATTGAAGCGAAAGTCGAAACCCGTGACCAGCTCACTAAGCGGCCCGGGAGTCGTCTCGGTGACGCTTTGCACCGCCTTGCTGTCCTTTCCATCCGCCGGTGCGTTCACCGTCGTATGGAAGCTATTGCCGAAGAAGGGAAGGGTGTACTTGACGTGGGCTTCCGTGCGATTCTCCACCGTGTAGTTGTTATCGATAATCTCGACGAAGCTATTGGCGTTTTGCGTTTCCTTGTCGAGATATTGGAAGGAGGTGCGATTGACCAGACTTAACTTCGGTCCGAGATCGAGGGTTACGATCGCCTGGGAGTAAACCGTGTGCGCGGCACTGCCGTCTCCCGGCGCGGTGTTCACCTGACTGCGCGGCAGATCGACCAAGCCGGTCGGAGTAACGGTGGAACCAAAGCCAAGTCCGTTAGCCGGGCCGGTCACATAGCGACCATTGTCGATCAAGTCCTGCGTAGGCCGGTTAAAGCCGGCGTTATCGGGATAGTGCGGAACGTCAAAATACTCGACGTTGAAATCGATGCGCAAGTTATCATAGGTCCGGGACGCGAGGGCGAGGTAGTAGTCATTGGCCTTGTATTCGACGAAATCGTAAAAGCTGCCGGAGTCCTCGCCCTCATAGCTAAAACGAAACGCGGTTTTCTTGTCCTGCGTCAGCGGGCCGCCAAAGTCCAGGCCCCAGCGGTATTGGTCGTATTCGCCGATAGTCGCCCAGGCTTCGCCATGCAAGGCATCGAAATAAGGCTGCTTGCTGACGAAGTTAACGTAACCGGCGACGCGCTGAGTCGGTCCGTAGACGGCGCTAGGTGGTCCTTTGACGATGTCGAGTTGTTCCACCGGGTTGAAGGAGAAGGGAAGCCCATAACCATTGTTGCCGCCGTTGCGGCGCAAGCCATTCTCAAAGACTTCGCCATCCTGGCCGCGTATCTGCGGCAGCCCGGGCACGCCGAATTGCGCCGCGGTAAAAACATCCGCGGAAGCGCGGGACAAATCGTCGAACGCGCGAATATGTTCCTCTTCGATCTGCCGGGCAGTGACGACGGTCACGGCGCGCGGAGTTTCTTTGATGTTGGTGTCCGTGCCGAAGACGGAACTGAGCGCCTGGTGAGTCGGGACTACGTCCTGTTCGATCGGCACCTCGGCGCCGGTGACGACCAGCCGTTCGACGCTTTGGTCGGAGTCGCGGGATGGGACTGGAGTAGGACTCGGGTTGCCGGGCGCGCTGGAGGCGACTGGGTCAGACGTGGTGCTGGCGTTGACTGGGGGGCTAAACGCGGTTTGGGCTTCGAGCGTGGCGGCGGTAAGAGTCAAAGCTGAGAGAGCAGCCAGGGCTAAGTTAAAGGATTTCATAGGTGAGGCAGGTAACTAAGTGAGGTGGGTGACGGCGTTGGCGAGCACGCTGGTGATGGTCGTAATGCAGTTATGGTTAGGGTAAGAGTGTAGGTGATTGCTTGGCGCGATAACCTTCGCGCCAGCGAGGTTGGAGTGGAGAGAGACGGCGCGGTACCTTTCCGAGCACACCGATGCCCGGTCGAGTTTTTAGACCGCGAGCGCCGGGGGAGGCATTTGTCCGCGCACGCGTTGAGCTTGCGCCGGGAGATCGACGAAGAACTCGTGCGACCACTGAGTGACGCGCGCCAGAGCGACGACGACGAAGAGAGCAAGGTAATGGCCGGTCCGCGCGAGAAGGCGCACGTCGGCCCAGTTATCGACGTCCTGTTTGACCGGAAGTGCCGCGGCTTCGTGGGCGCCGACGCGGCTTGTGAGCTGAACGTAGTCGCAGCCACGATTCCAGCGCACGCCATGCAGCAGTTGCCGGTCGTGGGCGCGGAGCGCAATCAGGTAGCAGCCACCACGATGATCGGGCCCGAGGACGAGCCGCCTCGAGGTTAGCTCCACTAACGCGGCCGCGATGTCGTCTGCCGTAAGGCTTGGACAATCGGAGCCGACGAGAACAATTTCATCGTAGCCAAGGGAGGCGATCTTTTCAGTCGCCGCTTCGAGCCGCTCGGCGAAGGTCGCGCCGCGCTGTTCGTGACATTGAATGCCGGGGAGCCCAGACGATTTTCCGGAGGTGAAGAGATGCAAATCCGCCGCGATCGGGGAGGCGCGGAAGCGACGAATGGAAAGAAGCGGCCGGAGGAATCGAGGCAGCCGGCGCCGGGCGAGATCGAGCCCGATTGGGTCAGCAAAGATGAGAACAGCCTTTCGATTCAACACGGTTCGGAGTTGTTATTCCGCCCCATATTCCCAGGCAGACGCAAAGAAGGCTAGAAATTTCTTTCCAACGCACGGATGCGTTCTGGTAGATTGCGCCTCACTCGATGCAACCAGACGAATTTCGCAGGATTGCTCTCAGCCTGCCCGAGGCCTCCGAAGGCGCTCATATGGGACATGCTGATTTTCGCGTGGGCGGGAAGATATTCGCGACTCTGGGTTATCCCGACGACCGGCATGGGATGGTTGTCCTTCCGCTTGATGAACAAGCAAAGTTGGTTCAGGAAGCGCCCACTGCCTTTGCGCCGGCGGCAGGAGCGTGGGGGAGGCGAGGCAGCACGATTGTGAGTCTCGAGATAATTAAGCCAGCTGTGCTGCACCGCGCGATCGTCACGGCCTGGCGAAAGAGGGCCCCAAAACGCTTGCATAGCACCTACGACTCATGAAGGATGAAACTCCTGCCGCGCACTTTCTTGGGTTGCGCACCGTCATCTATCACGCTCCGGACCTTGACCGGGCCAAGACGTGGTACACCTCCGTTCTCAGACTCGAACCCTACTTCGATATGCCTTTCTATGTTGGCTACGATGTCGGCGGTTATGAGTTAGGCCTCGATCCTGATGCTTCCAGCACGCCACAGGGCGACGCGGGCGCGGTCGCCTATTGGGGCGTGCCGAACGCGCAGGAAGCCCTGGCTCACCTGATTTCCCTCGGCGCGACGGCGCGTACCGGACCTCAAACCGTCGGCAAAGGCATCCGGGTCGCCACGGTTCTCGATCCATTCGGCAATGTCCTCGGGATCATCGAGAATCCGCACTTCAGGCTCCATGGCGATGCTTGAACGGCCGCTATCCGATTGCGCGTCGGCCTTCGATTCGGTGATCCCGGCCGCCGCTCTGCACAAACAATCGGGGCGCATGCTTATGAGATAGCTTCTAGAAGCTGACGATGACATCGATCCCGGCAGTGAATTGATCGCGAGCGCTGGATTCATGGAACGGATGGGTGCCGTTTAGCGACCGATCGTAACGCAGTTCGGGTCGAACCACCAAGCTCGTTACCGATTTCGGTAGCGGCGGCTTAATATTCACTCCCAAGGTAACCGCCCCGTAAGTCGTCCTGCCGCCGCCCACTGTCCGCGGATCGAAGGTGACAGCGCCGCCGCGCAAGGCGTCGGACGCATCGTCATTGTCGGCGAAGGAGGCCACGTAGAAGCCATCCGCATCGCGCCAAATTTCGCCCCGCACCCCGATCGAGATAAGATCGTTGAAGGTGTAAACGAGATACTGGGCGATTCCGTAGCCGGTCGCATTTGCCGCTTCGTCGTAGATGTAGTTCAGATCGGTGATCGAGGTAAAATCCTTGGTTAGCTTCGCAGTGATCGTGAGGTCGTTGAGGTAACGGCTATCGTGATTGTTATCGGGCGTTTCCGGCCCGATGTGCGTCGTGGCGAGGGCGGTCAGCTTGCCTTCGAGCAGGTTGAGACCTATGCCACCGTGGAAAGCCAGCGAATCGTTGTTGTCATCGAGGCTCGTGTTCACGCCTCTCGTTAGGCCGCCGTAGAGATCGATCGACGGGCTTGCGTGCCAGGTGGCCAGCGCCCCGCTGTGGTTAAACGGGATCCCAAAGTTAAAGATGTAGCTGTGCGAGTAAAAGACGTTTGTTCGCGGGTCGATCGTTTCCGCTCCTTCCAGGGTAACAAACTTGCCGAGCTTGAGATCCAGCCCGCCTTCCGTGACGACCGGGAAGTGCAGGTTGAGATAGGCCTCGACCAGGTCAGGCTGCAGAATTTGATCGCTGGTGCGATCGAACAAGCCCAGGGAATGGATGAAACGCGCGTCGCTCCCGGCCATGACCTGTAACTTGAACCCCAAATCAAAAGCCGAACCCGCGCCGGCCAGCGTCCGCTCCAGGGTTACGACCGCCTGGTTGAGGAGCGCTTCGTTGGCGCGATCGTCGAAGAGGCGGCCGAAGTTTTGGCGATCGTTAGGCTGATCGAAATTCACCGTGAACCCGCTCTCGATCCAGGCATAAACCTTGAAGAGCGCCTCGGGCGTAGCGGGCGCCTGTTCTGGTTCGCCCGCCGCCGCAATACTTGCCATAAGAGTAGCGCCAAAAAGTCGGATGAACTGCTTCATGCTCGGTCGTTGCGGCGAAAACAAGTCAGGAAGCCGAGTGCATTGCGCCGCTGATCACAATGGCCGCGACATCCGGTCCGCTTCCACCTCGTACGCCGTCTCGCCATGGATAGCCTCGTCGAGGCCAAGTTCTTCGTGTGCATCCTCGACCCGCACCACCGTAATCCGGTCGATGATCCAGAGCATGCCTAACGTGAATAGGAATGCCCAGACAGAAGAGAACAACGCCGCCCCAAGCTGTTTTAGAAAGAAAGTCGCATCGCCCGCGAGTAATCCGTTCACCCCGCCGTTGGCTACCGGGTTCCACGCCGTCGAGGCGAAAACCCCGAGTAGGACGACACCGAGAAAGCCGCCGACGCCGTGCACGCCCCAGACATCGAGGGCGTCGTCCCATCCGAGCTTGTTCTTCAATGCGCAGGCATAGTAGCAGACCACACCCGCAATAAGACCGATGATGGCAGCCGTCGCCGGGGAAACGTAACCGGCCGCGGGAGTAATCGTGGCGAGACCGGCTACCGCACCGGTCAGCAATCCGAGGAACTTGGGCTTCTTCGAGACCCGCCAATCGACGCAGAGCCAGGCGATAGCCGCGAATGAGGCGGAGATATCGGTATTAAGAAAGGCCACCGCCGTCGTCCCATCGACACGAAACTCGGATCCGGCGTTGAAGCCATACCAACCGAACCAAAGCAAACCCGTGCCGAGCGCGACGAGCGGAATGCTGTGCGGGCCGCGGTCCAGGACCTTGCGCTTGCCGACGAAGAGAATGGACGCGAGCGCGGCGATGCCCGCGATGTTGTGCACCACGATACCGCCGGCAAAATCTTTCACTCCCCACTGCGCGAGCAGGCCACCGCCCCACACCATGTGGACGAAAGGAAAATAAACCAGGATGAGCCAAGCGGTCAGGAACCACATGTAAGCCTTGAAGGTGATGCGATTGGCAAATGCGCCCGTGATCAGCGCCGGGGTGATGATGGCAAACATCATCTGATAACCGCAGAAGACGACCATTGGGATAGTGTCGTTAGGCGAAGGCGTGGAGAGCGTGATCCCGCGCAAGCCCGCCCAATGCAGGTTGCCGATGATACCGAAGAAGTCGGTGCCACTCTTCTGATCGCCGGAGAAGCAGAGCGAAAACCCAAACGCCCACCACAGGATCGTGGTCCAGCCCATGGAGACGAAGCTCTGCATCATGATCGCGAGCACGTTCTTGCGCCCCACAAGTCCCCCATAAAAGAAGGCCAGTCCGGGCGTCATGAGCATGACGAGGCTGGCGCATAAGAGCATGAAACCGGTATTTCCTGTGTCGAGATGTAACATTGATTCTCCTTCGTTAGGCGCGCAGTATGGAGGCGTGCGAGCGGAACCGTCAAGCCCGTAAGCGGGCGGGGGCAATTTGGCTTGACGCGACATGCGGCCGGCTCACGTTGAGTGCATGCATACGGAGCAGCCTGATCAGCGCGGCTCCGGTCACGGTGGCGTCACTCGGAGGACGTTCGTCGGAACGACCCTCGCCGGCAGTGCCGCGCTCCTGACCGGGGGAATCACCTCAGTTTTCAAAACCTCTTTAGCGGCCGCCGCCCTCGGCAGCGATGACCCGATCATCGAGGCTACCATCCCCGAGCTTCAGGCCTTGATGGCTTCGGGCGAGCTGACCAGCCGCGCCCTTACGGAGGAATACCTTAAGCGCATCGCCCAGCTCAACCCGCTGCTCCACGCCGTCATCGAGACAAATCCCGACGCCCTCAGCATCGCCCAGCGGCTCGATCGCGAGCGGGAGGCGGGGCAGATTCGCGGCCCCTTGCATGGCATTCCGGTGCTCGTGAAGGATAACATCGCCACCGACGATAAGATGGAAACTACCGCCGGTTCTCTCGCATTAGTCGGGAGCCAGGTGCCTGCCGACTCGGTCATCGTCCAACAGATGCGCGCGGCCGGCGCGGTCATCCTCGGGAAGGCGAACCTCTCCGAGTGGGCTAACTTCCGCGGCTTCGCTCCCTTTAACGGCTGGAGCGCGCGCGGCGGATTCACGCGCGATCCTTATCGCTTGAGCTTCGACCCGTGCGGATCGAGCTCCGGTTCCGCCGTCGCGAGCGCTGCGAACCTATGCTCGGTCGCTGTCGGCACCGAGACAGATGGCTCAATCGTCTGCCCGGCGGGTAACAACCTGGTTGTAGGTCTCAAGCCGACCGTCGGGCTCGTCTCGCAGGATGGGATCATACCTATATCTCATAGCCAGGACACCGCGGGTCCCATTTGCCGCACCGTGACCGACGCGGCCATCCTGCTCGGGGTCCTACAGTCACCATTTGGCAGGGTAGCGCGTGAAAAGCTGCCAACTGATTACACGCAATTTCTGGTTCGCGGCGCCCTCCGGGGCGCGCGCATCGGGATCGATCGCCGCTATTTCACCAAGCGGTATGGGGGCGAGGACGACATCAACAGCGCGATTGAGCCGGCCATACGAACCATGGAAACGCTCGGCGCAACTCTTGTTCCAAGTGACTCCGGTGATTCCTACGCTTACTCCGACGCGGAATTCACCGTCCTACTCTACGAATTCAAAGTTCTGATCGCAGCGTATCTGGCCGGACTTTCGAACACCTCCATCCGCACCCTGGCGGATTTGATTGATTTCGACCGCGCCCACTGTCCGCAGGAGTTGAAGTATTTCGGGCAGGAGATTTTCCAAAGGTCGGAGGATACGAGCGGCGACCTGACCGATCCGGTATATGTCAAGGCGCGCGCCCTTTGCCTGCGTCTGACGCGCCACCGCGGGATCGACGCGGCCCTGCGTCATGATAACCTCGACGCTCTCATCGCGCCGAGCTACAGCTACGCCTCCTCCCCGGCGGCGGTCGCCGGTTACCCTAATATTTCCGTTCCTGTAGGGTTCACTACCCGGGGCAAACCCGTGGGCATTTGGATGTACAGCACATTCTTGCACGAGCCGCAGTTACTGGGACTTGCTTACGATCTCGAGCAGGAAATCCAGGCCCGCACAGTGCCGCAATATCGCGGCCAGGTGCCGCCGGAGCCGCCTGACGTGGGAATCTGCGATGGAACCAGATCGCAGCCGGAGGTGTCAGATGTCGTCGGGATGCCTCACTTGCCACGCCATCTTGGGACGGGGAAGCTGTTCCCGCTGTGAGTTAGCGTAACTATTCTCCAGCATCAGCTGTGCGGGAGTCGCAGGGAACAGATCCTGCGACTTCGCGCCGCTGCTGTAGCCGGGGGCGCTTTTCCCACAAAGCACCTCGTTCCGTGACGCCGCCGGTTGGCGCGAGAGCCTCATAGCTCTTATGGGTCAACGCCCCGGCTACAGCGAAAACCGCGGCGGAGCGATTGCTCCACCGCGGTTCCTTTGAATTCCTATGTGGGAGGAACTCTCGCCTTGCACGCCTGAAAAATACTCTTGCATGGACAGCGAGCAACCTTGCATGGACAGCGAGCAACCTTGCATGGACTTCGAGCACCCTTGCATCGACCCTCGAGCAACCTTGCACGGACCAGATACAAGCTAGCTTGCGAGCCCTGCACCCTTGCATTGACCAGGAACAAACTTGCTTGTAAGCCCTGCAACCTGCTTACGACGAAGACAACGTCTGCAAACGGGGAAAACAAATCTGCACGGCCGAAAAACAAACCTGCGAAGGAAGGGTTTAACGGTTATTGAGGATCGATCACTGGGTCAATTAGGAATCCAGGGACAGATCAGACGTTGCGCCCTGTGGAGGATCTTCTGTGACGAGCAAACATATCCGGGTCGTTGGCTACGGCACCACGAAGGCCAACGTCTATCACGCCTTTATTTCCACCAACGGCGCCAGAATGAAGGACCTGAACAAGCTCATCCCGGCGGGCAGCGGGTGGATCTTGGCAGAAGCCAACGGGATCAACGACAGCGGCCAGATCGCGGGCTACGGCATCATCCAGGGCCAGAGTCACGCTTTCCTTCTCACCCCCGCGCCGTAAAACCGCGGATTACGCGGATTGCTCAGAGACTTCGGGCGGTTTCTAGCGTCGTCCTGCATCGGTCAGTCCAGCGCGAGCTGGCACTTTTGCTCAAGTTGATGTCTGGCGCGTTGAATCATCGACGCGTCGAGCTCGATCGGCCTGCCCAGCACGGCTCCCCGGATCTGCTTTGGATTCAGAACCTGAACTTCCGGTGAAAGCGCAGTCGTGTTAACCATCCACCCTGGGATCGTAAGAATCGCGTAGGCCTTCAAGGAATCGCCGGTCGCGGACGAAAGCCACTGGGCCAATGACTTCCTGTTTCGAATTGCCTGGCCGACCGCTTCGGTTCCTTGGTAGTGCGGGAAAACAAGAGCTTTCCCGTCGAAGGTCACATTGTATTGCTTTTTCCCTTCCTGAAGAGGCTTGCGCCTTGTCTTCGTTTCCACCGCAAAAATTCCCTGTGGACCGACTAGCACATGATCGATGTTGAATTTGTCGAACGGAACGTCATGAAACACCTCGAAACCATCTGCGAGCAATTGGTTGAGTTCTTCGGCAACGTAGCGTTCGCCTTGGAAGCCAAGCTGATATGCGCGGCGTTTTTTGCGTAAAGGTCGCAGTTTACGCTGAGCGATAGCCGTGATGATAACGACAACCAGAAAAAAGCCCGCAATAATGACAAGATTTGGGCGCGGTTGCAGCGCGAGCGCAAACGCGAGCGCCATCGCCACAATCAGAATCCAGGCGAGATAGGCTTCGATATCTTCGTCTACGCTTTCCAGCCTTAAACGGGTGCTCTCCCCGGCCGGCCGACGTTGCAGGTTATCGAAGGGGATTACTGATCTTGCAGCATCCCTCTTGCGCTCCCGGATGAAGTCAAAAATCAGGAGGACCGCAGGGAGAAGAAACAGAAGGAGGTAAGCCAGCGGGAGGAGAAGTTCGGTTAGCACGGACTATTTCTTCAAATCGTTCGCGATCTCGGCGAATTGGGTGAGGGCGGCTTCGAGGTCTTCGGTGATCTCCAGGGCGATGACGCCGGGATCGGGGAGGTTGGCGCTGTCTTCAAGGGCCTCGTCCTTTAGCCAGAAAATGTCGAGGTTGATCTTGTCCCGCTTGATTAGCTCCTCGTAGGTGAAGCTCTTGAAGCGCTCCGTCTCTCTGCGCTCGTGGCGGTTCTTCGGATTGTAGCAGGTTACGAAGTCGTCGAGATCGGTGCGCTTGAGGGTGTTTTCTTTCAGCGTGAAGTGCTGGTTGGTGCGCAGATCGTAGATCCAGAGTTTGCTAGTCCACGGCTTTTCCTGCGCGGGTTTGCGGTCGAAAAAGAGGACGTTGGCCTTCACTCCCTGCGCGTAGAAGATGCCGGTAGGCAGGCGCAGGAGGGTGTGGACGTCGGCTTGCTTGAGCAGGGCGCGCCTTATCGTTTCGCCGGCGCCGCCTTCGAAGAGGACGTTATCTGGCAACACGACCGCAGCGCGGCCGTGCTGCTTGAGAATGGTGAAGATGTGCTGGAGGAAGTTGAGCTGTTTGTTCGAGGTCGACGCCCAAAAGTCGTCGCGGTTGATGATAAGCGATTCTTTCGAGGTCTCGCCTGCTTCGTTGACGATGGTGACGCTGCTCTTCTTTCCGAAAGGCGGATTGGCCAGGACGATGTCGTATTCGCCGTGCTTGGCGGCGAGCGCGTCCTTGGTCACGACCGGCATCCCGTCCGTGAGATTGTCCGCCTCCGGCCCGATGCCGTGCAGGAGCAGGTTCATCGCGCAGAGGCGCGTGACGCTGTCCACCAGCTCGATACCGAAGAGCGTGCCACTCTTGAGTTTCTTCTTTTGCTCGCGGTCGAGCTTGTAATGCTTGGCGATGTAATCATGCGCCGCGAGCAGGAAACCGCCCGTGCCGCAGGCCGGATCGCAGATTGTTTGGCCCGGCTGCGGAGCGATCGCGTCCACCATTGCAGAGATGAGCGGGCGCGGAGTGAAGTATTGGCCTGCGCCGCCTTTCACGTCCTCGGCGTTCTTTTGCAGCAACCCTTCGTAGGCGTCGCCCTTCACGTCGGCGGAGAGGCTGGACCATTGCTCCTTGTCGATCAGGTCCACGATGAGCCGGCGCAGTTTGGCTGGGTCCTGGATTTTGTTTTGCGCCTTGCGAAAGATGATGCCGAGCATGCCTGACCGCTTGCCGAGTTCCTCCAGTGTATGGCGGTAATGAATTTCGAGATCGTCGCCATCCAGCTTCAGCAGGCTCGGCCAACCAAAGCCTTTCGGTATCGCGGAAGGCGTTCCGCGCAGGCGCGACTGCTCATCCGCCATTTTCAGGAACAACAGAAACGTCAATTGCTCGACGTAGTCACCATACGACAGGCCATCATCCCTAAGAATGTTGCAGTAGTTCCAGAGCTTCTGGACGAGTTGCGAAGAGCTCATAACTCGGGTGTCAAGATGGCGGGCCCAGGTCAGCTTCGCAACGATAGATTCTGCAGAGCTATATCTATAGACTCTATGCTAGAACGCGCGGGAAGTTTCAATCGGCCGGAGAAAAAGAACACCTCAGATCCAAGATACGCCTTTGCGGCATTGTATTGCAGCGTGTAGTCGAACGAGCGCTGTTCGGAGTAATAATCGAGGATCTCCCTTGCGGTATCATAGGACACAAGCCAAGGCTGTCTCAGCTTTAGAATCACTTTTGCAAGCCTCGCGTGGTCTGCTGCGTGGTAATGGTTCAAATAGAGACGTTCGGCCTTATGGAAATACGGCGGGTCACAATAAATCAGTGACTTCTTCGGTAGCAGTGGCAGATACTTCTTCAGGAATCTCTCCGCATCCCAGTTCATTATGCTGATCGATTCTGCTTTGGCTCCAATCGCCTCGATTCGTGTGATCAGATTATTCCGTGAGAACCGCGCGTCCATCTTCCATCTACCAGATTGGTTGAGACCGCCGATTACACCGGCCGAGATGATGCCGGATCGATTACACCGATTTAAGTAAAACATGCTGAAGCCAACATCGAGCAAATCGAATTCTTTTGGACGGCTTAGAATTTCCTTCTGACGTTGCCACTCCTTAATGGTGAGAGACGCGCCGGATACGCGCCGGCAAAATGCCTCGGTATTCCTTATGATCGAATGCCAGAAAGCATAGACACCATCACACGAGTCATTCAGATGGATGTGTCCGACCGTTCCCCGAAGTAGTAGCTCGATCGCTACACCCGCGCCGCCCGCGTAAGGTTCTGCATAGTCTCCACCGTCTAAACTATTCTCTTCGATAATCTCCTCTATGAATGGTGCGAGTTTCTGTTTACCGCCTGGGTATCGAAGTGGTGTCTTGTAACGGCTCATGTCAATCCCTCTTTGTTTGGGTCAGACGTTCATTGCATCGAGCAAAGGAAAGACGTTGGCGAACAAAGTGCAGATGTGTGTTGCATCGACCGAAAAATTTGGGTTATGAACGAGCTGGTTCATTGAAGTGACAGAAAGTAGTCCCTCACTTTTCGCGAGCTCGGTCATTGCGCCATGGAGGAGCTTCGTCATCGCGGTATCCTTTTTATTCTTCGTTAGGTGGTTTGTGATGTCTCTCAGCACCTCTACCAATCGTTTGTCTTTGCCGTCGGCCTTGGTTGTTTGCGGACCGCCGGCCGCGCCGTGATCTGCGCAGTAAGCTTTCGCCGAGATTTCGAACATGCTGCGAAGCAAGAAACAAAAAGCGTGCGGATGCTTGTTCAGTTTGAGTGTCCGTGCTTCGTCTAGAAGTGTTACGACCTTCTCGCGATTGTTTCCCTTTGGTTGAAAGTTTCGTAGTGCCCTAATCACAGCACGTGGGTCATTGACGGAGACCGCGGCCAGCTTTTTAACGGCGGGTTGCGACGGAGAAGTGGTTGCCGTGGAAGTCGTGCCGGCCGCGGCGGCAGAACTTGATGCAGCTGGCGGGGCAGGCAGTCCGTATCGGACTTCACCGAAATCTTCAGTTTTGCTTCGGATTATCGTGAACGTGAGATTCTCAAGGCCGATATCATGCAAAACGCTTTCCAAAGCCGTTCGCTTGGACACCTTGCCCGGGTACGCTTTCACGAGGTCGCGGGTAGAGGCGGCGCCGAATCGCGGAGATAGCCTCTTGATCGCTTCGTCCAAAACCGAAAGAGGAAAAACACCACTCCACCTTTCCGCCTGCTGGGGGGTGAGGTTTCGCCCCTCTTTGACGTACTTTTCTAGGAGGTCGAGCGCCGGCTCGCTTTCTCCACCGTTTCTGTTATGACGCGCTCGCGCGACAGCGTTCCAGTTGCTTCGCCCAGCCTTTTCCCCCTTACCATGTGTAAGGGTTACGATGCGATCGACAAGGTCTGCTTCTTGGGCGTCGTATATTGCGCAAGGGATGCTCTGGTTGGCTGTTTTCCAATCGTCGGTCAAAGCGGCGATCGCCGTCTCGATATGGCTCGGGATATTCAATCCGTGTTTGGTTACGTGTCCGAACGCTAGTTTGAGTACCGCTACTCGCCGGTTTCCTTCCTTCACCAACCAGTCCGAGCCTCCCTTACTGGAACTTAAAACAATGATATTTTCGGTCGGATGATAGCCATCGTTCAGTAGGCTTTCCGCTAACGCCCAGAACCGGTCCGGTTCTATTGAGATTAGCGCCGATACAGCTTTCGACTCGCTACGCTGTTTGACTGTTCGAAAATTGCGCAGATCAAGTTTCAGGTGTTCGACGGGTAATGGTTTCGTGGTAGGCATAGGATGGGCGGCAGTTAAGAAAATTTGGCGTCTGTGGTTGAGATCGCCTGTTTGAGGATCGATTGGCGGAGTCGGTCGACGCGCTGGAGGTTGGCCGCAATCACCGCTTCCACTTCCTCGATCACCGACAGCCGCCGCTCCACCTCAGCGACGATGCGCTGTTGTTCAGCGAAAGGTGGAAGCGGGATCGCGAGGGCTTGGAGCTTCGTGCCGTTCACGTTTGCCTGTCCAACCTGTTGGCTAACCACACCTGCAATCCAAGCGCGACCGAGAATCGAGTTGATGAAATAGCTGACGAAGTCGGGAATGCAGCCTTCTCCAAACCGAACTCGAATCAGATACGAAGCGAATGAGCACGGGTCGGGAGCGCCTTTGAACACTGCCGTTTTACCAACCAGCTCGGCGCTGTTCGTCCGATTGAAGAGCAAATCGCCTTTCGCGAGTAACAACTCAGGGAATTCGTCATGAGCATTCGGAAGATACTTCAAGGAATCGAAGTCAAACATCCCGTCTTGGATGTTCCCCATTCGTAGAACGGGAACACCGGTTGAATCTCCATTCGTTTTTTCGGAACTACCGTATTGAACTCGCGTCGAAAGTTGCTCGACGGTCGCCCATGTCCATCCTTCTGGCAGCCGGCCGAGCTGCGTGGTGACGGGCGTGGCAGGTTCCTGGTATTGGCCACGGCCCTTGCCCTTCCAATTTGCTCGACGCTCCGTGAGGATGCAGGCGAGCAGTGCTTCGCCGGTTTCAAATTCCCCTTTCTGATTTCGGGTTTTGCAGAGGTCGGCTTCGGTGGGGACGAGGCGGCCTTCGCACGCAGCTTTGAGAACGGCGGCGCGATAACGTTTGAGGTTGGCCTGCACCCGCCGCAGCGCCGCCACTCCCGCTTCGAGCCGCGTGAATTGCTTCTCAATCGCCGCTACAATGCGTTGTTGTTGGTCGATCGGTGGTAGCGGAATCTGCTGCTGTTCTAAGTAAGACTTAGGCACTCGCCTCAGGCCGACAGCGCCGGTCATATTTCTAGCCGCTTGCTGCCGAAAGCTCCGCTGCAAAAGAAAATGAAGGAGGTAGTTTGCATCGATCCGGGCAGATGGACGCAACGCGAAAAATTCGGTTGAACCGAATCCGACGCCGTTAGTTAGCCCTTTCATCACGGCAGCTTTTCCGTTCTCCATGCAAGGAGTAACCTTGGCGAAGATGACGTCGCCATCGCGAAACGGCGTGTAGCCTTTGCGAACCTCCGCCACTTTTCGATCCCCTAGAGGTTCAAACCGACCGCTCTCTTCCTCCACGCACTTCATTGGAACAAACGACGCCAAAGAATCATCCTCGAGTTCGCCGTTGCTAGGGCGTGGATTGATGTCGACAACTGCGCCAAGCGGGAATGTAGTTAGCTCGTCGGTTAACTGGACTGAGGTGTTCACTAGTCGAATTGCGTACCGCTGGCTGCGAGTTCGCATAGCCTCTCCTTTACAAGTTCAACAAAATCTTTGCCGGACTTGAATTTCTCTATGTCGGTCTTTTTTAAGACGATCAGCCGGACTTTCTTCGCAAGGGCAAATCGAATTATGTCTTTCGCTGCCCGGATTTCGGCTCCTTCGCCGGTAACCCCATTTAGCGCGACCAGGAAGCCGAACTCGAGACCCCGCGCTTCAAGTTTCGCAATGAAGCTCGTGACCTCTTTGGCTCCGACCGGCGAGGACCAATTCTTAGCCTCGATAAGAATCGTATTGGGAAGAAAATGGAAGCCAGCAGGCACCCTTTCATTCCAGAGCCCTACGTCGATCTCCTCGGAATGATAAGGATTGAGTTTGTTTCGTTTTCGAATGGAGATACCCGGGACAGACTTGGCAACATAACAGACCAAGTCCTCAAAAATCTTGCCTTTGTTTGCCGCCTTGCGTGCGCGCTTCGAGCGGTCGAAGTACAACTGCATTTTCTTTTTTGAGAGGGTGGCCATGCTACACGCCGTGGGCTAATTTGTTGCGCTCGGTTCGAACGAATTGGGCCAGCGAGTGATCTTCCAACGCTGAGAGCAGACGGCTTGCGGACACGAAGAGGACAAGCGGCGCACCAGTCTGTAGGTGGCGGAGATCAGAATCTGGGGGGCCTGACAGATACACGACTAAAAGCGCTTTACCGACGGCAGTTTCCCTTTGAGCGAGAAAGTTAGTTCTCAGCGCTCTGGCGGTCGGTAGCTTGAGATTACTCTTAAGCTCTACCAAGACTGGATTTCCGATGGGGTATTCGAGTTCGTCGATCCAGAGTGCGAAATCATAGCCTTTGTCACGAGCTGAGGATTCCGCAATAACGCGTATGCCCGATTCACGAAGCGCGTCGACTAGGACAGACTCGAGTTCCTTCTCGGTGGCCCGCTGTCCTAGCGCCTTCAAATGCGCGACCATTTGCTTCGCGCGGCCGGAAAGGGGCCTGGTCTTTGCCAGCTCCGACGATCTGGTAGCCGAACTTTTCTGCTGCCGTGAGAACTGCTTTAAGAAGGCACGGAGTTCGTTCTCGTCATCTATCTTGCATTTAACCACTGGGAATCCGCTGATATTCGGTGGCAGTTCGAAGTCCCGGTCTTGGATCACGGCAATCCGTTTCCGCGACGCGGAGGCGTAACCTAGCTCGAACAGGACGTTCAAGTTTTCGGCGTCGCTGGAAATTACCGCGATGAACAGCGTTGCCTTCTTAATAGCCTTTTCAATCTGCTCGCGGAAGTTAGCGCCGCGGATATCGAGCTCGAACGGCAAAATCGGTTTGATCCCTTCTGCCTCCAGTGCGGATTTGAGGACGCTCAGATCCACTGTAACGGGAGCTGAAACAAAGCATGTTTTCATACGTAGTTGTGGTTCAGCGAATCATGCCGTGGGACTCGGGGCTGTGATCTTGTTTTTGCGTTCTCACTCCTTGTGTTTGTCGTAAGCCTCGTTTGACTCTTCGCGAAGTCTGGTCGAGGCCGAAGCAGTCGCGCGACCTCGAATACTTCGGTGGCGTTCGCACAGAGCATCGAGCATTCGTAACTTTTCCCCGATAGGCAGAGCGGCCAGGCGGACGCGATAGGCCGTTTGCTTTCAAGCATCTTTTGCAGATCGAAGGTCACGGAGAAAGGTTGAAGGACGAACTATGAATTAGGAAGGGTAGGTCACGATCTTTTGCGGCGAGTCGATTTGTAAGAGGCAGGTTCTTCGCGCACAACCGCGCTCTTCTCCGCCTTCGGCAGTGGTTCGATTACGACGCGCACGCGGGCGTGGAGTGCGGCGGCAACTCGGCGGAGCATGCTAAGCGAGTGGCCTTCGTATGATGGCGACTCAAGACGGCTGATCTGCTGCTGAGTGGTGTCGAGGCGTTCTGCGAGTTCCTTCTGAGAGACACCCGCTTCCTCACGCAGGCGCGTAATTTGCAGCGCTACGTCCCATGCTTCCCCAGCGGCCTTGAAGCGCTCGGCGAAGTCCGGGTCGCGGAGTTGTTCTTCGAGGAATCGATCGAAGTTTGTCTTGCTCATGATCCGTGTCTTTCCAGCCAGTCGCGCATCCGTGAGCGCGCGGTTTCCAAGTCCTGCGACGGAATGGCCTGACCTTTGTTGCGAAGGCCGTGAACCGCTACGATGCGGCGCCCTCTCTGAAAGAACCAAAGGACGCGGGTGTTGAGTTTGCCAACGTGACGAAGTTCAAAGAGGCCGCCACTGAGAGCCTTGGTGAGAGGCTCGCGGTGATACTGGCGATGGCGCAGTTTGGCCAAGCCCGCCGCGACCGCGGCGAAGTCGTCTGGATCGCTGGTTTTGAGTTTCAAGAGAAAGTCGCGCACGGGACACTTCCCGGCCTCCGTTTCGTAGAACTCTACGGTGAACTCCATGGCGCTGCTACATCAAATTTGATGTTGGCGCATCAAGCCGCCAACGTCGCGTTTAGCTCTTCGAGCAGTCTGGGCAATTGCTCGCCGAAAAGCTCGTGCGCTTTTCCCAGTCCGCCGCGCTGACTGAAAGGCGATGGTCGAGGTCATCTCTTTCGATTGTGATCGAGGTAGCGATCTGGTCGCGCATGAGGTGGAGCCAGGCGAGTTGTTCGGAGGTGAAGACAATTCCGGCTTTGGCTTTGTCCATAAGCCATTCGTTGAAGCGCTCGGAGACGGAATCGGCGAAGGGGGTAAGGACCGTTTGTTGTTCAAGCGCGAAGCGGACAAGCGCGACGAGGTCGGCGAAACGGCCGGCCTGGGAGCGGCCTTTGACCTTGCCGGGCGCGGTCACAGCAAATGCATCCCACAACCGGTCCTCGGTCCAGGCGGCATGGTTTTCGCGGAGTTTCTTTTCCAGCTCCTTCAGCATCGGCTCGGTGAGGCGCAGTTTGTAGGGCCGGCTGTATAGGATCTGGAGGGCGTCGATCACGCTCTGGTGCTCAGCGATGTAGTCGCGGAAGGATTTGACCAGGCTTTCGGCTTTGTCTTTGGCCGCGGCGTCGAAGCCTTTGTCGATCACTGAGTCGATGGTGGTGACGTCGATCGTTTGTTCGCTCTGCTTCTTCACATCTGCGATCGTTGTGCGCACCACCTCCTTATCGAAGGGCGAACACGCTTCCATAACTAGAGCTCCACGCGCCTTCTCAAGATCTTCGGGGGAGACTTCGTGCGCTTCTACTCCGGCCTTGGCCGCAGCTTTCTCGGCGATGGCGTCGGGATCGACGGATTGGAGAAGCGCGCGGGCCATTTCGGACAGGGTCTTGCCGCCGGTCACTGTGGTGATGTACGATTTCTCGGTTTCATCGAGCGCTTGTTCCAAGCGGGCCAGACGTGAGGCCAGAGTCGTGAGGGTATCTTCGTCGCGTTTTCCGAGCGCGATGCCGAGAAGAATGCTTTCCAGTTTCTCGGTCGGTTTCTTATCGAGCGGGCGCGAATCGGTCTTGTCGCTCTCGCAGACGCCAACGGCATCGACGATGACGAAATGGGTCTTGGCCTGCGCTTCGGCGCCGGAGACCGCTTGCAGATCGGTCGGCGAAAGCACGCGCGTGCCGCGGCCTTTCATCTGCTCGAAATAGACGCGACTGCGCACGTCGCGCAGAAAGACGAGGCACTCGAGCGGCTTTACGTCGGTGCCGGTGGCGATCATGTCGACGGTGACGGCGATGCGGAGTTGCGGCGACAGCCGGAACTCCTGGATGAGTTGCTCGCCGTTCGCCGGCTTGCCGGTCTCGGGATGCTTTGATTGGTAGGTGATCTTCTTGCAGAAGTCGTTGCCTTTGCCGAAGACTTCACGGCAGATGTGGACGACGTCCTCCGCGTGGGAGTCGTCTTTGCAAAAGATGAGGGTCTTCGGAACGAGCGAGCGACCGGGGAATAGCTCTGGGAGCGCTTCGCGAAAAGCTTGCAGGACGGTGCGAATCTGATCCTTCACCACGATCGAGCGATCGAGTTCCTTCGCGGTGAAGGTGAGGTCGTCGTCGAGTTGTTCCCACCGCAACCTTCGCGTCTTCTTGTGGCGGCGATCGACGAATAGACCCTTTTCAATTGTGCCGCCCTGCTCGGTGACCTGGGTGCGGATGCGGTAAACGTCGTAGCCGACGTTGGCGCCATCGGCGACGGCGCGCTCGTGCGGATATTCGCTGACGAGGTTCTTATTAAAGAAGCCGATGGCTTGTTTGCCCGGCGTGGCGGTGAGGCCGATGAGGAAAGCGTCGAAGTATTCGAGGACCTGCCGCCAGAGGTTGTAGATGGAGCGATGGCATTCATCGGCGATGATGAAGTCGAAGGTCTCGATGGGGATGGCGGGGTTGTAGGCGACTTCGACGGTGCGTCCGGAGGATAGGCTTGCAGCCTGTCTCGGCGAGTGGGCTTCCAGCCTGCTGTCTGCGGTTGAGGCGACCGGCAAGATGCCTGTCGGCCGAGTCAGGCTGGAAGCCTGACTTCCGGGGGATGGCGGCGACGCGGCGAGCGCGCTCGCGATCTCGAAGCCGGATTTCTCGTCGATGTCTTCGTTCAGCTCTTCGCCGCGGAGCATGGCGTAAAGGCGCTGAATGGTGCAGATGGTGACGCGCGCGACGGGGTCGAGGTGGTTCGAGGTGAGGTGCTGGACGTTGTAGAGCTCGGTGAACTTGCGGCCGGTGTCCGGGGTGGCGAATTGATGGAACTCGGCGAGGGCCTGGCGGCCGAGATTGGCGCGGTCGACGAGGAAGAGGACATTGCGCGCGCCGGCGTGTTTGATGAGGCGATAGGTGAAGGCGCAGGCGGTGAGGGTTTTGCCGGCGCCGGTGGCCATCTGGATGAGGGCGCGCGGTTGCGCTTCGGCGAAGGATTGCTCGAGGTTTGTGATCGCTTCGACGCGGCAGACGCGGACGCCTTCTCCATTGTAAGGATGCGCGAATGGCATCTCAGCGAGTCGGTGGCGCAGAGTGTCCGGTTCTTCCAGCCACTTCGTAAGGGTTTCGGGACGGTGGAAGGCGAAGACGCGGCGGGAGCGCGCGTGCGGATCGCGCTCGTCGCGGAAGAAGGTCTCGATGCCGGTGGACTCGTAGAGGAATGGAAGCTTGCCCCGCAGGAAGTCGGGAAGGGTTTCGGCGTAGCGGCCGGACTGATCGGCGACGCTCGAAAGGGTGACACCGGCTTTCTTGGCTTCGATGATACCGACGGGCTTGCGATCCATCAGCAGGAGGTAATCGCAGCGGCCTTCCTTTAGTCGCACTTCGCGGATCGCGATGCCTTTGCCGGCGGATAGGTCTAGCTTCTTGTAATCTTGGATCAGCCAGCCGCACTTTTGAAGCAGCGCGTCGATGTTCTGGCGGGCTAGTTCTTCGGGGGGCGGCATCTCCGGCGCATTTCTATCGGGCTTGGATACGATGTCGAGAGGAAAGCGCGGGGCAAGAGCTGAAAGCCCAGAGCCGAAGTGACGAGCCTCCGCTACGCCGTAGCTCCGTCTCCGCAGACGAGTGACCAGTGACAAGCAAACACCACAGAGAGGCAAATTCTTTGGACATGATCGGTGAACATCGCTTAGAGACATTGGGGATGCGAAGACATCTGTGGCTGATGCTGATCGGGATCGGTGCAATTACCTTTGGGGCGAGTGGCGATGTTTCGTTAGGCAATCCTCTTCGGAGACAGAACGATTATTTCAGAGGGAGAAAATGCGATGCGCAGCGGTTCCGAACGATTCGTTAGGCGGGATTGTCACGGCCACAGAACCGCGTAAGAAAATTCCCCTCCGTGCCTAACGAACATTGCAGAGCAATGCCCTACGATGTCCTAATCGTGCTCCTCTTTTTCCTCGTTATCCCAGCCGATCTTGCGTCCCTTGTTTTGTTCCTCCAGCCAGGCCATGAGCGGCTGGAAGTAATCGACCATCGCGCGCGTCGATAGCTCTTCCCCGGTGGCGTCTTTCAAGACTTTTCGCCAATCTTCCGTGCCGCCTTTTTCGAGGATTCTATTCAGCCACGCACCCACCTCTTTGTTGTTGGCGTAATTGCAGGACTGCGGTGGCTGATGCAGAATTTTGCGCGCAATGTAGTCGTGCAACTGAAACTTCAGCACGGTCGCGAAGGCGTAATTGTAATAGTAGGCGGGCGTGTCGTTGATATGCGTCTTGGTCGCGTAATCGGCCCACTCTTCGCCCCGCGATGAGGGCGGCTCCACGCCTTGAAACTTGCTCACGTACTCCCACCAGCGTGCGTTCCATTCGTTGCTGTCGAGGTTGTGCGCGTAGATATCCGCTTCCCAATGCGTCATGGTGCCCGAGGCGAAAAAGACGAACGGAATGGAGCGGGCGAGCGCGTCGTCGAGCAGGAAAGCCGTTTTGTCCGCTTTGAAATCGGCCGGCAGGATTCCTTTCGCCTGCAGATACGGCACC
Organism: Chthoniobacterales bacterium; assembly: GCA_013815325.1. GTDB lineage: Bacteria > Verrucomicrobiota > Verrucomicrobiia > Chthoniobacterales > UBA10450 > Palsa-1392. The sequence continues at coordinate 6,084 of JACDGM010000048.1, read as the reverse complement.
TGACTCGAAGCGAGTGCGATCAGCTCGCCGATGCCTTCGTGAAATCCCGGAGCCGCACCCGTGCGCAGGAGCGGGGGCACTTCTGGCCGAGTATAGGCGAGGAAGTAATGGCCATGCCCCAGCTCGTGGTGCGCGGTGAAAAACCATTCCGCGTTCGGCTCGATGCTTTGGAGCGAGCGAATGTCGTGGTCGAGATCGATGTGCCAGCAAGAGGCGTGGGTATTCTTCTTTCGCGGATCACCCGGCGGCACGGGATAGAGATCAGACTTCACCCAAAAGCTCGCGGGCAACGGTTGCAGACCAAGCCCGACATAGAACTCTTCTGCCGTCTTCGCGATCCACTCCGCGGTCTTTCCTTTGAAATAGGGATCGAGATCGGCCGCCTCGACCATCCCGGTCCAGTTTTGCGCCCAGCGATTATTTAGCCAATGCGCCGGAATCTTATCCGGCACCGGTTGATGATATTTTTCGGCCAGCCTGTTTTTCGCCCAGGTATGCAGTTGCAGATAAAGGGGACGCAGGTCGTGCATGAATCGCTCATTCATCTTCACCATCTCATCCGTCGTCATGCCGTAGGCCGCGACTTCGAGCGAAAAGTAATCGGGATAATTCAACTCGCCCGCCACGCCGTTGCGCAGACCGCGCAGCGTCATCAAATTGTTCCGTAACGCAGGACCCGATTCTTTGGAGGCCTCCCAGACAGCTTTCCGCTCCTCGAGATTGCTGCTCGTGTTGAGCAGATCGTCGATCTGGTTTGCTGTGATCGGTTTCTCTTTCAGCTTGAACGGGAAACTGTTCAGGATCGAGGCCTGCCTCGTCTCGGCCTCGATTCGGCGGTTCGTTAGGGTGGGATTTGTCATTGGACCTTCGGCGGCATTGAGCAGCGCCTGGTTGAGCTGGCGCACCGTCAGCGGATCGAGCTCGTCGCGATGCTTGAGCAACTCCTGCACTTCGGTGATGATCGCGGGATTGCCGTTGAACGAAGCGTAGGCCTTGGCCGTCGCTTCGGCGGCGGCGTCATGCACCGGAGTCACGTCGGTCACAGCTGCCCATTGCGCCCCGCTGTTCACGCGGTAGAGCGCCTGGTAGCCGGCGTTCGTTAGGGCGAGAAACTGGTCAGCGCGTTCCTGGAGCGGCGATTTATTTGCCGCCGGGGTGGGGGAAGGCGAGGAGAGCGCAGCGGAAAGTGAGAGGGTCGCTAGGGCGAGAGCCAGAGGAAAGTGATAACGAAGCATCTGCCGACGATATCGGGCGCTCGCCAAGTGAAAAGGCGCTTTGCGCTGATTTGTAGGGCGGGTGTTTCGCCACCCCAAGATTCTTATAGGTTTAGGTGCAAGTGCTGAACTTGCGAACAACCAATTCGGCAGGCGAAGCGCCCGCCTTACAAAATTCACATGTGCTCGATCACGTTATTCCCGAATTCCGAACACTTGATTTCCGTCGCGCCTTCCATCTGCCGCGCGAAATCATAGGTCACCCGCTTGCTGGCGATTGCACCGTTCAATCCTTTTAGAATCAAATCGGCTGCTTCCGTCCAACCCATGTAACGGAACATCATTTCCCCCGACAAAATGACCGAACCCGGGTTCACCTTGTCTTGGTTCGCATACTTCGGCGCCGTCCCATGCGTCGCTTCGAAGATGGCGTGTCCGGAGATGTAGTTAATATTTCCGCCCGGTGCGATACCGATCCCTCCGACCTGCGCGGCGAGTGCGTCGCTCAGATAATCGCCGTTTAGATTCAGCGTCGCGATCACGTCGAAATCCTCCGGCCGCGTCAACACCTGCTGAAGCGTGATATCCGCAATCGCGTCCTTGATCACAATTCCCGCGCCCGGCTTGCCCTCCGGGATTTTGCACCACGGCCCGCCATCGATTTCCTCCGCGCCGAAGTAGGACTTCGCGACCTCGTATCCCCAGTCGCGAAACGCCCCTTCGGTGAACTTCATGATGTTACCTTTGTGCACAAGCGTCACACTCTTGCGCTTGTTCTGGATCGCGTAACTGATCGCGCTGTGAATCAAGCGCACGCTACCGGAACGGCTGACGGGCTTGATTCCCACACCCACCATGACATCGTCCTTCTCCGGCGCGCCGACGCTCTTCCAAAACTCCGCGGCTTTGTCCTTGGTGCCGAAGCGAATTTTCCCAAACGCCTTCGGGAATTCCTTCTCGAGAAAGCCGAGCATCTTGGTCGCTTCCGGCGTGCTCGCAGCCCACTCGATGCCCGCATAGATATCCTCGGTGTTCTCGCGAAAGATCACCATATCCACCTTCTCCGGCCGTTTCACGGGGGAGGGGACTCCTTTGAAATATTGCACCGGTCGCAGGCACACAAACAGATCAAGCATCTGACGCAGGGCGACATTCAGGGAACTGATCCCGCCGCCCACCGGCGTCGTAAGAGGGCCTTTAATGCCGACGAGGTATTCGCGGAAAGCCGCTACGGTGTCCTCGGGCAGCCAGTTATCAAACTTATCCTTTGCCGCCTGCCCCGCGAAGACCTCAAACCATGAAATCTTTTTCGCGCCGCCGTAAGCTTTCTCCACTGCGGCGTCCATCACCCGCACACTCGCGGCCCAGATATCGGGTCCAGTCCCATCGCCGCGGATGAATGGAATGATCGGCTTATCCGGCACGCTCAGTTTATCGGTCCTGGTAATCTTATCGCCAGCGGGCGGAGTGAGGTCTTGGTAAGGCATGCCGTGAGTGTAGAGGCCGCCGTGTCAGCCGCAAGTCTGCAAGTAGCACCGGTAGCACGCGCGTCTTGCGTGCTGGCGACTCGAGGTGCGCGCGCCTGGAGATACCGGAACAAGTGCGTTACGAGTGCAATTGGTCGGGGGTACCTCAGGCATATTGGATTCTGCCCGCACAGCCGGCCTTCTAGCGGCACATATGATTGGATGCGTGAGCGATGGCAAGTGGTAGAGCTATCTCAAGCATCAAGCTGCATTTTTATGCCTCGGAAAGTCGCCGAAACCATTCCCTTTGGGAGGCCTTTTATTACCAGGTCAGACATATTCCTAGGTGCTACTACGCCGGAGCGCGTGCATCCGAGGAGGTCGATCACGCGTATCAACTTCCACGGCCATGCATGGTGCGTGACCTCTAAATCAACTATCCGAACCTCAAGAAAAGGAAACTATGAATCCAAACATCATCTCAGAATCACTCTCGACCCCGGTCCCCAGGACACGCCGGCAGGTCTTGAAAGGCCTCGGTGCGGGTGCGGCCGGGCTGGCTGCCATGCGCATGTTAGGCGGCACGGCGCGCGCTGCGACTACCGCAATTGATGACGTCGATGTCCTGCAGTTCGCTCTCAACCTCGAATATCTCGAGGCGGAGTATTATCTTTATGCCACCACCGGCCAAGGTCTGCCTCCTCAAGACATCACCGGCACTGGCACGCAGGGGACGACCACGATCAAACCCAATCCGATTGTCCCGTTCCAGACCTCGCTGTACGAACAGTATGCCATCGAGCTTGCGCGTGACGAAAGGGATCATGTCGAATATCTGCGCGCGACGCTGACCTCACTCGGCGTGACGCCGGTGGCGCGGCCGCCGCTTGATCTGCTGAACAGCTTTAATACGCTGGCGCAAGCCGCTGGGATCGGCCCATCGTTTGACCCGTTCGCGAACGAGGTGAACTTCCTCCTCGGTGGCTTCATTTTCGAAGATGTCGGCGTGACCGCTTATCGCGGCGGCGCCCGAATAATCGTGAATCACGATCTTCTCTTTGCCGCGGCTGGAGTCTTGGGCACCGAGGGGTACCACGCCGGGAATATCCGCGGGACGCTGCTGTCCCTGAATGACCAGACCGTCATTGACACCGCAGCAAAAATCTCTGACCTCCGCGACTCGCTGGATGGCCCAGGCGGAGACGATGCAGGTCTGGTCCACAATGGTGTGGCCAACGTCACGCTCACGGACCCACAGGGCCTGGTCTATGCGCGCACGCCTCGGCAGGTGTTGAATATCCTTTACGGAGCCCCCGGCGTACACAGCGGGCTGTTTTTCCCGAGCGGGTTGAACGGTAATATCAGTTAACGACAATCGCTCTGATGGCGGGCGCAGCGGCTTGTGAGAGAGCCGCTGCGCTACGCGCCAGCTTGGTGCGCTAAGATAGCTCGGGACCAAGCACCGCCCTCACGCTTTAGAAGGGTGCTGCCAGACTATGATGGTCTTGGACCACCTATCTCCCGTTTGACCGCGACTGAATGATGCCCCGGCTGCTGCTAATCTACTCGATCGCTTTTGCAGCGTCGGCCATAGCGGTTTCCTTTGAGTAAGACAACTATTCGTATCGGAGCGCCTTCACTGGATCGATCCGAGCCGCAAAGTAAGCCGGGATCAACGCCGCCAACGAACAAATAATAAAAGCGGTGATGCAGATCTTAAGAACATCGCCTGGGATCACCTCGGCCGGGATTTGCGAAAACTGATAAACTTCCCGCGGGAAAATCTCGATGTGGAGCGTGGCGGAAAGCCAGCGACTGAACTCGTTCCGGAAACGGATAAGAGTCATACCTAGCCCGAGGCCGGTAATGGTTCCGAAAATACCGACGACGATTCCTTGGAAAAGAAAAACACCCATGATCTGCCAGATGGTCGCGCCGACCGCTTTCATGATGCCGATCTCGCGCCGCTTCTGGACCGTCACGGTAATCAATGTGTTCATGATGCCGAAGGCCGCCACCACGACAATGAAGAAAAGGAGAAAGGCCATAACCGTGCGCTCGAGGCGGACGGCGTCGAAATACTGTTTGTTCATCTCAATCCAAGTCTGGGCGTATTCGTCCGGCGGGAGAAATTTCTCGATCGCCTGTTTCACATGATCGACGTCGTAAGGGTCGGTTGTTTTCACCGTGAGCCCGTGGAGGGCGTCCCCAAGTCCGTAGAGTTCCTGCCCGATGTAGATCGGCACGAGCAGGAACTCGGAGTCATGCAGGTATTGCCCGGTCTCAAAGATCCCGGTGATCGTTAGTTCTTTCGGCAAAACAACCTGCTTCAAATCGTCGATCGCGGCCTGTTCCGCGGCGCCTTTTTTCTGCTCGAGCGTCTTCAATTTATCGAGCACCGCGCCGAGGTTGCCGGGCGAGTAAATCGTCAGCTTGTCGCCCACGGTGACGCCGAGTTTCCGCGCGAGCTCGATCCCGAGGACGGTCGAATCGCCATCGAGATCCAGTTTCCCCAGCTTGATGAATTTCTTCAGTGGAATGACCTTTTCCTCCTCGCCCGGATCGATCCCGCGAATCATCGGCGCGAGCCGCCGGTTCTGGAATTCGACGATCACCGGGCCTTGGATGTAAGGCGCGACCGCGACCACGCCGGGCGTCTGGCCGATGCGCGCGCTCAGCTCGCGCCAGTTGCGCATGATGTCGTCGGTCGTGACGAGCAGGTGCGCGTCGAAGTCGATCACCTTCTGGCGCAGCTCGCGATCGAACCCGGTCATGACCGAGATCACGAGGATGAGCACAGTCACGCCTAACGTCACCCCGAGGATCGAGACGAGTGTGATGATCGAGATGAAAGTGCGCTTCGGTTTGAGGTAACGGAGCGCGAGGAAAAGACTGAACGGGAGTTTCAAGCAGCGATACGGTTGCCGAGATCGGCGGTTTTCCAAGTGTAGCGCGGGTCTCTGACCCGCGGGGATCTGCGGCGTGGATGGCACGTTAACGCCTACGCGGGTCGGAGACCCGCGTTACACGCGCGCAAAGACAATCGCGACGCGTATAATCCGAGTGATGAATGACGAGATCGTCGGAATTGATTTAGGCACGACCAATTCGCTCATCGGCGTGATGGAAGCGGGCTTCCCGATTCTTCTCGCCGATGCGAACGGCGTCCGTCTCACGCCGTCAGTCGTGCATTTTCCCGAAACGGGCGCGCCACTTGTCGGCACAACGGCAACCCGGATGCGAGCGCTGCATCCGCGGACAACCGTTTATTCCGCGAAGCGTTTGATTGGGTTGCGGGGCGACGACCTCGCCGCGAAGGAAGCCACGACCGATTACGAGATCGTTAGGCGAGCCGGCCAGGCGCTGCGCATTCAAGTGCGCGAACAGCAGCTTGCGCCGGAAGA
>JACDGM010000047.1 GCA_013815325.1 Chthoniobacterales bacterium | reverse complement strand
GTCGGAACTTTCCGCGACAACGTCGGAACTGGCGGCGACAATGCCGGAACTATCGGCAACAACGTCGGAACTTTTCAGGAAAACACCGGAACTTTCGCCAACCGCGTCTAATGATTTACAAAAATTTTCGAGGTAGCGCGATTAATCCCATCAAAACGCAAAATACCTGACGGTGGCATCAGGGCTGCCTTCCGCCCGCGTGCATTGAATGGCGGCGCGGTCGGGCCCTGGAGTGCGACGATCGTGCAGATGGCGCCCTGAGAAGGTTGAAAGGCTGAAATCAGCGAGTCGGCGCGCTCCGCGAGGGGCTCGCCGATTCTACTTTAGCCCTAGCGTGCAATACGGAGGTCTGCGATACGGGGGTCAGCTTCATAAGCTGCTGTTTCTTTTGCGCCGGTTCCAGCGGCAACTCATTATGTGCAGGCGAAATACTTAAGACCGGGACTAAAGCAACGCCCGTTTTAAGGATATGAAAACCAATATCAAACTACGTATGCTCGCGACGGTGTGTGGGGCACTTGCTCTCTCACCGCTAGCGGGTGTTGCCCAGACGACCCCTGCCACCTCCCCTGGGTTGAGTCCCTCCGACACAACCATGGTGGATGATCGGGCAGACCGCCATGAGCATCATAACTACGGGTGGATCGGCTTAGCCGGCTTGCTTGGTCTGGCAGGTCTGATGGGCAGGAAAAACGACGATCGTGTTAACAATTCAACGACAACTCGGACAGATCGACGCACCTAATCCTAGCGCCTCGGGACTGGAGAACTCCCTATGCCGGGCGAAGCGGCTCCGCGGGCTCGTATTGGCTCGGGCGGAAACTGACTCTCCGCGTAGGCTCAAGGCGAACAGCAAAATTTGCCGGGCGAGAGAGATTCTCGTCCGGCAATTTTGTTTTGCTCCGATGAGCTTTCGGGCCATGCGTGGGACTAGGGGACGGTCTTGAAGGGTTTCCACCGCGCCGGCTGATGTGTCACAGGGACCTGACGGCGGGTCGGGTCGCGTAGAAGACGACCACCGGCGGAGTACGGCGCGATTTTCCAGCAAGAAGAAACATTATATGCCATTAACTGCACAACCTCTCGCCGATTTGCCACAGCTGGACGCTGTGCGCGACCATCTCGCCAACAATGTAACAATGGCCGAACGCGCCGGCTCGCTCGGCCTCGGCGCCGCTCTCGTCATCTTTGGATTGTCCCGCCGCTCACTAGGCAGCGGACTCCTCGCCTTGGCCGGCGCGGGTCTCCTGGCGCGTGGCGCTACCGGACATTGCGCGCTTTACGAAAAGCTCGGGATTAACTCACGCCAGCTGAACACGCAAACCGGCGTTCCTGGTAACAAGGGAATCAGGACCAACCAGTCGATCGACGTCCGGCGGGCGCCTTCCGAAGTTTACCGCTATTGGCGGAAGCTGGAGAATCTTCCGCGGTTCATGGAGCACGTCGAGTCAGTCGAAGAGATCGACTCCGAGCGGTCGCGCTGGGTGGTCCGTGGCCCGCTCGGCCGGCAGTTGGAATGGCAGGCGCGCATTGTCAATGAACGCGAAGGCGAAATGATTGCGTGGGAATCGTTACCGGGCGCCGAGGTGAGCAACGCGGGCTCGGTCTGGTTTGAACCGAACGACGATGGCGGGACGCGGCTTAAGGTATCGCTGCAGTATGAGCCACCGGCCGGGGTGGTCGGCGCGGTTGCGGCGAAGCTGCTCGGCGAGTCGCCCGATGGACAGCTCGCGAACGATTTGCGACGGTTCAAGGAGATCCTGGAAACAACCGACGAGCCCGCGTCGCAGTCTTGATTTGTTTGTTTCCTCTGCGGCCACACCGCGCCTTTGCGTTCCTAATACGTAACCGAACACTGCGTACTGCCGAAATTCAGCGACTTCACGGGAGTGAGTTCTGGGACGGGTAAGCGCTTGGTGAGATCGAGGTCGGCTGGGCACCACATACCGGCAGGCTGAAACCTTCTTGTGCGACTAGGTGTGTTGGAGGCGATTTCCTCCTAACGCGGAAACGCAATCTCGTCCGTTCGAATCTTCGAAAACTGCCAGCGGTCTATTCGAGCAGCGGCGAACTTCCCATGAAGTCCGCCGCCCCCGGGGCTGCTTCACTATGAGGCAGCGCTGGCCTTAGCTGTTCTCGGAGTCTTCTTCGTCTGTATCGTCTACCTTCACCTCTTCCTTTCGAATCGTGGTGGAGACGTTCTCCCGGTCGCTTGCCTCTTTCTTGCCGACACGAACTTCCCCCACAACCTTTGACTGCTTCTCCACGACCGCTTCTTCTTTCATCAGCGGAATCCGCATTTCACCTTCGCGGAAGGCGTCCTCAGGCACTTCCCCGCCACCGGTATCGGACCGCTCGATAACGAGTTCTTCCCGCTTCAGCTCGACTGGCGTATTGACCGTTTCGGTGTGCACCACTTTGCGAATCTTGGCTACGCCCTGTTGCACTTCCCGCTTGCCGACCTTCACTTCCTCTTCGCTAATCGGGACTTTCACTGCCTCCCCTCGCGCAACGCGATCCCACGCCATGCGGGATGCATCACGAGCTTTGTCCCATGGCAAGTCGGTCTCTGACTCGCTGTAGCTCTGCCGAAGATCGGGCTCAGCTTCCTCGAAGGTCTGCTTTTCCTCGGCATACTTACCATAACCCTGATAACCGGTCTGATAGCCCGCTTGATACTCATCGTAGTTGCCGCTTTTCGCGAACGGCTGCTTGTAATGATTCTCGCGCCAGTAACTGTCCTCCGCGGCCGGGTCGATGGCGTTTCCTACCGCGTAGCCACCTGCTCCCCCAGCGACCGCGCCGATGACTGCGCCTACCAAAGTGCCAACAGGGCCACCAACCGCAGTTCCAATCGCAGCGCCTGCTGCACCGCCGCCGATGACTCCAACTCCCGCCGCGACCGGCGGAATTTCGCTTTTCCCGCCGCGATCGTCGTCACCCTTCAGATTTTCTTCGTATGATTTTTCTTTTTCCATATAAAGGAATCGGCACGTCGGCGCGTGACGTGCGTAAGAATTATTCCTCTCTTTCGCTGCAAAAAAATCGGCGAGAGCGTTGGAAAGGCGACAGTTCGATGGGCGCAGATAACCGGGAGACGTGACCACACGATGTGAATGATCTCGGGTCGCGCCTGGATACGGCTACATCATGCGCTTTTCTGCTCGGCCCACGGCTCGCTCGCTCTCCATTTCCTTTGATAGGAAAAAGTTCAGCCCGGTTCGGATCACCGCGATCGCGCCCAGTTTCCCGATCTGCTCCCAACTCGGAGCAATGGCGGTCGAGAGAATGTCGGCCCCGAGCTGGAACTCGAGCGCGAGCGCGAGATACCGCGCCAGCACCAGCCGAATCGCGGTGAACTCCGCCACGCGCCGCGTGAGGAACTGCCCGAGCAGTTGCGTTGCCGCGACCAGCACGCCGACGAGAATGAGCAGCGCGCCGATGCTTTCGATGCCGAGTTTCAGCCACTGAACGAACCAGATGATTGTCTCCTCGATCGGCAGCGGAGCGGTGACAGCGGCAGCGAGCATCTTCATGGCAAGGGAACTTTCGCGAGCAGCCAGAGCGAGCTGCGCTCGAGCAAGATCAAAATGGCCACGAGACCCACGGCGAGTGAAAACAGCAGAAGATTGCTCTCTGGCCCTGCGCGAAACGCAAACGAGAGCGACGTAGCCACGGCTGGCGGATGCACCGCGTCACACGCGATCATCAGGGCTATTACGACCAGCATTGCCGTCGCTGCTGCAGCGTAGCCCGTCCCTAGAAACGTATGCGCAGCAAAACCCGCTCCAGCTGCGCCGAGCTGCGCGATGAGCAGCGTGCGGGTGCTGTTTGTACCGTGCTGCGGGTCGAGATAAATCAAGAACGCGCTTGATGCGAGGGAGGCAAAGAGCAGACGCTGGTTGCTAAATCGCTCCACGATTCCCACGACGAGCAACACCGTCAGGGTCGGGAGCAATGCCAGCATGACCTCGTAGCGCCAGCCGAGCCGGCGCCTTGCCGTGCGCGTGCCGCGGCTTGATGGTTGAATACTTTCGTTCGGACCCGCCATGCACGAGTTGCTTCGGTCGCCGTGCCGTGCCGGGATGCATCATCTGAGTCCTACATGCGCGTAAGCGTTGCGAACTGCGCTATCCTTCGACTTCCAGCACGGCGGGCGGGCCCTGAGCTTAAGATTGAGCTGTACGGGCTATTAGGGGGCAACGATATATGCAGCCAGCGTCAAGGAAGCGGCCGAGATCCAGTGAAGAGTGCCAGCGACTAGGATGAACAGCAGATGGCGGCGCTTGCTCACATCTAACGAGAACAAGATGAGTTGCGGCGGGCGAGGGCGCGCGCCGCTGCGGGTCGAAGTGTTTTAGTCATGTGAAAGCTGGGTAGTACGACGGCCCGGCGTCAGCTGCATCGCATGGTTAGCCCTTTTCGACGTTCGCTTCCCACTCCGCGTGATCCTGAAAGATGCGTCTGGCACCGCGCAACAGAAAGCCCGTGACGATAATGGATAGTAGAGTCCCGGATGCCGAATGCAGCAAAAACCAAGTATAAAGCTGAAGGCCGACAACAAAGAGGAGCATCAGAACGACGGCCACTCTGCTCTTCCGGAAAATGCCAAACGCAAGCGCGCCGAAGAGTGCGCCGATGACAAGGGCGACGATAACGAGCGCGACCCATGGCGTCGTGGGAGCTCGCATCTGGAGGGAGTGCAGGCGGCCCACGAGCGGGAGCTGGCGGCAGGCTTTGGCACGGTCTGGCTGCCCGAAGCTTACGGGAGGAAGCATGCGGGAGCGGCGCGGCAGTGGACCTGGCAATGGGTGTTCCCAGCGGCGAAGCGCTCGCTCGATCCGCGCAGGGAAACCAAAGAGGGGCTGCCGGTCTGGCAACGCCATCATGTGGGGGAGAAGAATCTCCAAAATGCAGTGAAGGTGGCGGTGCGCAGGGCGCGCATCGCCAAGCCCGCTAATTGCCACACCCTCCGGCATTCCTTTGCCACGCATCTCTTAGAGAATGGCTATGACATTCGCACGGTGCAGGAACTCCTTGGGCATTCACCCCGTGAGATAAGATTATGGAAAATAAATATCGCTACGTTTACGTATCGCGCTCCCGAAAAGATGGCAACTTCTATGTCGGGTTACGAAGGACTTGCCGGCAAGGGTTGCGTCACACAATAAAGGAGCGATTCCTTCGACGAGGAGACGGGGCCCGTTCGACTTGGTCTATTGGGAAGGTTGCCTTAACCAAACGGATGCCACTCAAAGAGAGAAGTATCTCAAGACCCCGTAGGGCAAGCGCTACATCAAGAATAGGCTTCGAAGCTATCTCACGGGATAAAAGGATGTCTCCACGACGATGATTTTATACCCATGTGCTGAATAAACCGGGCCTCGGGGTAAAGAGTCCGCTGGATTAGGACGGTGCGGGAGCGATGAGGCGGTTGAGGTAAAGTTGGTCGCGGTGCGAGGACGAAATTTTTGGCATGCTATTCCCGCTTTGTCGCGGACTGAATTCAGTGTGTGATCCGTGGTGCGCGTTTCTTCGCTGGAGCTACACATTATGCGCGCAAGTGTGCGCGTGCGGTCGTGGGAGCTACACGTGATGCGATGAGTTGTGCGCGTTTCGTCGTTGGAGTTCGCCGCGCGCATCGAGCGTGGGAAAAAGGACATCGCCGACGGCAACATCCGGGTTCGTGAGGTCGGGCTTAATCGGTTCCAGAGAATGGTAAGCTCCGGGATAGAAGAAGTGGCCGATCTCAAGTGCTATTCTGCACCGACCGTGAAGCCGCAGGCGATGGCTTGGGACGGGAAGCAGCTTTGGATGAGTTCGCGTGATCTCGGGACGCTCTACCGGACCGAATCCGACGGATTGATGATTGCCGAGCCATCGCGCAGCGAACGAGACGGTGGCGTTTGCCGTTCCTGACTAGCTTACACGGGAGCGGGACAGCTACTTCGAGGACGCCGTCCTTTCTTTCAGCGCGTTGGCTTTCGTCGGGACCTCGGCTTCCTCGATCACGCGCTCCTTTAATTCGTTCTCTCTTCGCGCCGAAAAGCCGCCGCCGGCCTTCCCGGCGCGGCGGCGGCTTCGGACTAACGACTAAAGGACCGGACCTGCCTACCAGATCGCGGTGCGGTCTTTGCGCACCATTTTGCTGTCGTCCGGCAAGTTGAATGCTTTCTGGAATTCCGGCATGTTCGAGAGCGGTCCGTTGCAGCGGAACTGTCCCGGCGAATGCGGGTCGGTATTGAGCCGCAGCTTGAGGTCTTCGTCGCGCTGATTGGCCCGCCAGATTTGTCCCCAGGCAAGGAAGAATCGCTGGTCGGGCGTAAATCCGTCGATCTTCTTGTTCGCTTCTTCGGGATGCTTGGCCAACGCCTTCTGGAAGGCGGCGTAAGCGATCTTCAAGCCGCCGTTATCGGCGATGTTTTCGCCTTGGGTAAGCTCGCCATTAATATGTAGGCCGGGAAGCGGTTCGTAGGCGGCGTATTGCGCAACGATGGCTTTGGAGCGTTCCTCATAGGCCTTGGCTGAAGTGGGGGTCCACCAATCCCGCAGGTTACCGACGGGGTCATATTGCCGGCCCTGGTCGTCGAACCCATGAGTCATCTCATGGCCAATGACCGCGCCAATACCGCCGTAGTTGACCGCGTCGTCCGCTTCCGGATTGAAGAAGGGCGGCTGCAAAATGCCAGCCGGAAACACGATCTCATTCATGTTCGGGTTATAGTAGGCGTTGACGGTTGGCGGCGTCATTCCCCACTCACTGCGATCCACTGGTTTGCCGATCTTCTTCATCTCGCGATCGGTTTCAAACTCATCGCCACGCAGGACGTTGAGGACATAAGGACCGCGATCGATCTTGAGGAGTGAGTAATCGCGCCACTTATCCGGGTAACCGATCTTTACGGTGAAGGCAGCGAGCTTCTTAAGGGCTTCCGCCTTGGTTTTGTCGTCCATCCAATCGGAACCATTGATCCGGTCGGCCAGGGCTTCCTTGAGGTTGTTCACCATGTCGAGCGCCCGCTTCTTGGCGTCGGGCGGGAAATGATCTGCGACATAGAGTTTGCCGAGAGCTTCACCGAGCTCGCCATCGGTCGCGCTCACGACCCGTTTCCAACGCGGCTTCAGCTTCTGCGCGCCCGTAAGGGTTTTAAGGTAGAAGTCGAAGTTTTCATCGACGAAGTCCTTCGAGAGAGCCGGCGCGGTGTCATGCATGAGATGCCAGCGTAGGTAAGTCTTCCAATCATCGAGCGAGACGGTCTTAAAGACGGTGTTGGCGGCTTTAAAGAAGTCCGGCTGGCCCACATTGATCGGCCCAGTGGCGGCGACCTCGAGCGCTTTGAAATACTCGTCCCACTTGAAGTCGGGCATAAGCTTTTGCAGCTCAGCCTGAGTCATCTTGTTGTAGTTCTTCTGCGGGTCACGCAGCTCGACGCGGGTGCGCGCGGGCTTGGCGAGCGAAGTCTCCACATCCATGACTGTCTTGGCATGGGCTGCCGCGTCCGTGCTTGATTCGCCGAGCAGGGTAAAGACTTTCGCGACGTGCGCTGCATAGGCGTCGCGGAGTTTTTTGGAAGCGTCGTCGTCCTTTGTGTAGTAATCGCGATCTGGAAGGCCGAGGCCGCCCTGATAGGCCTGGGCGATGACCATGGTACTGTTCTTATCGTCCTGACCGGAGGTAAACCCGAAAAGCGCAGTTACTCCCATGCCATGGAGGTGGGCGATCTCTTTCGTTAGGTCGTCGCTGTTCGTCAGGGCATCGATCCGTTGCATCTCGTCCTGCAAAGGCTTCACGCCAGCGCCGTTAATCTCTCCTTCGTTCATGCCGCTGGCATAGAAGTCGCCGACCTTTTGCACGTCGGCCGTGGCGGTTTTTTCGAGCTTCGGTTCGCCTTTTTCTTTGGGCGCGAGGTCGGCCGCTTTCTCGGCGATTTCGTGGAGCGCGTCGTTATTCTTCTCGACCAGCTCGTTGAAGCTGCCCCAGCGCGAATACTCCGGCGGAACGGGATTGTTCTTCAGCCAGGTGCCGTTGGCGTAACGATAGAAGTCGTCGCCCGGATTGATCGACGTATCCATATTCTTGGGATCGAGCGGCGGCGGATTTTTATCAATCTGCGGCTGTGCACCGGTCTCGGCGCCCGCCTTCGCAGTCGGGGCGATTGGCGGCGGACTTTGCTCGGCAGGCGGATGCGCGGGATCGTGCACCGTCGGTGGCTTGGATGCGCCCGCCGCGGCGGGCGATTTACCTGGCTCGGATTGGGCGCGCAACGAGGCGGCGCAGAGCAGGGTGAGAGCGATGGTTAGGAGTTTTTTGGTCATATGGACAGGGATTAGCAATAAGCACGGACGGCCCGGATGCAACTGAGGGCCTTCCCCAACTCCTGCTCCTCGTCTTCCGCTCTTCCTCCCGATTGAGTTTGTTCCGAGACAGAGGAGCGCGATGATAGACGATCAGCCGAGTGAAAGCAGGAGTAGGAAGAGAACGGAGCGAGCAGCTCGCGGAAGTGCGGCGGGTGTACGCCGAGCTGGCGGCGCGACCGGTCGAGCGCGGATGTCTTCGCCTAACGGAATGCTGCCAGTTCAAGCGGACCGGCCTCACTCCTTACCTAACGAAAGGCGAGGCGCTCGTCGCCGCGCAGGCCTTGCGCGCGACGGGGCGGAAAAAGTTGCCTAACGAAATCAACGGCGCTTGTCCCCTCCTCCACCCCGATTCGAGCCGCTGCCTGATCTACGCCGACCGGCCTTTCGGCTGCCGGACGCATTTTTGCGCGGCCGCGGGCGGGCCGCTGGCCCGCCGCGAGGTGCTCGACCTGATTCGCCGGCTGGAGGCGGTCGATGCGGAGCTCGGCGGCGATGGCGCGCGCAAGCTCCCGGTGGCCCTCGCCGCCGCGCTCGCGGAAATCGCCTAACGACCCGGGCTCGAGCCTCGGGCTTTCCAAGTGAATGGGTAAGTGCAAGTCGCGATTAATGCACCCCGACCGGGGCCTTCCCTTTGCGCACTTTTTTAAAAAAGAAGATGAGCGGCATCGTGATTAGACAAAGCACGCCGAAGACTTGGAAATTATGCGCGTAAGTCACGAGCAAGGACTGCTGGCCTAGAATGCCGTAGAGGACTTGCGGCGCCTGGTGCGCGGCCCGCCACGCGCCTTCGTGGGCCGTGAGCGCCTGCTGCACGGTCGCCAGCTTCTGCTGATAGATCGGATTAAACTGCGAGAAATGACCGACAAACGCAGACTGATTCGTCTGCGCGCCGCGCGCGACAAACGTCGTGATGCCGGCAATGCCGATGCTGCCGCCAAGGTTGCGCATAAGGTTGAAGAGTCCGCTGGCGTTGCCGATCTGATCCTGCGCCAGGGTGCCCATGCTCGCGGTGGCGAGTGGCACGAAGATAAAACTGATCGCGACGCCGCTGAGTATGGTGGGCCAGACGATGCTGCTCATCCCGATGCTCAGGTTGATGTGGCCGAAAAGAAACGACGAATAGGCGAGCCCGAGAAAGCCAATCATGATCAAGATCCGGTTGCTGACTTTCCCGACAAGTCGCCCGACGACGATGGTCGCGAGAAAGGCGCCGACCCCGCGCGGGCTCAAGGCCAGACCAGCATCGAGTGCGGTGTAATGCAGGAGATTTTGCATGAAAAGCGGCAGCACCGCGATGGTGCCGTAAAGGAGTGCGCCGAGGATCGCGATGAGCACGCAGCCCACGGCGAGGTTGCGATTTTTCAAGACGCGCAGATCGACGAGCGGCTGCCGCGCGCTCAGCTCCCTAACGACAAAAGCAGCGAAGGCGAGCAGGGAAATCGTGAGGCACCACGCGATGGTGTGCGAGCCGAACCAATCAAGCTCTTGTCCCTTATCGAGCACGTACTGCAAGGTCTCGAGCCAGAGGGCGAGAAAGCCGAAGCCGATGTAGTCGATGTTGGCGGCGCTGACTCTTTTCAGGTAGGGCGGATCTTCGATGAAAGCGTTCGCCATGAGGCCGGCGAGGAGGCCGATCGGCAGGTTGATGTAAAAGACCCAGCGCCACGTGTAGTTGTCCGTGATCCAGCCGCCTAACGTTGGCCCGAGGATCGGCGCCACGACCACGCCCATCGCGAAGACCGCCATGGCCGCGCCGCGTTTCGCCGGAGGGAAACTCTCGAGCAGGACGGCCTGTGAAATCGGCTGGAGCGCGCCGCCGGCTGCGCCTTGCAGGACGCGCGCGATGACGAGAAATCCGAGGCTGCTCGCCATCCCGCATAACGCGGAGGCGAGGGTAAAGAGAACGATGCAGGAAACGAGGAAGCGTTTTCGGCCGAAGAGATTTCCGAGCCAGTTGGTGGCCGGGAGGATGATCGCGTTGGCCACCAGGTAACTCGTCAGGACCCAGGTCGCTTCATCGGTGGTCGCGGAAAGGTTGCCCGCGATGTGCGGGAGAGAAACGTTCGCGACGGAAGTGTCGAGCACTTCCATGAAGGTCGCGAGCATAACCGAGGCAGCGATCAACCAGGGGTTGTAGGTCGGCTTCCAGCTGGAAGCGGCGTCGTTAGGCGAAGCAGCCACGGCGTTCGCCTAACGAGTGCGAACGCGGCGCAGCCACCAGATGGTCCCGCCGAGCAGGAGCAGGATGGCGAGCGCGCTCACGATCGTGACCTTGAGCGCGGGATCGAAGCTGGCCGCCACCCTCACGTCGGGCACGGCGGACATTCCCGGGCCAAGGATTTGTTGCACGGTCGGTTGTTCGTCGAGCACGATCTTCACCGGCACGCGCTGCACCACTTTGACGAAATTGCCGGTCGCGTTCTCAGGGGGAAGGAGACTGAAGCGCGCGCCGCTACCCGCTTGAATACTATCCACGTGTCCGCGCAAAGGCCGCGCCGGATAAGCATCCACATCGACTTGCGTCGGCTGACCCGGACGCATATCGGCAAGCTGCGTCTCCTTGAAATTCGCGGTCACCCAGACTTGCGGCGGCACGATGGCGAAGAGCGGCTGGCCAACCTGTACATAACTGCCGGGCTCGATCGATTTGTTGGTCACGCGGCCGGCTTCGGGCGCGGTGATTTTCGAGTAGGATTTCTGCAGCTCGGTCTGTTGCAATTCCGCCTCCGCCTGCGCCACCTCTGCCCTGGCCGCGCCGACTTGCGCGCGGGCCGAGCCGGCTTGTTTTCTCGATTCGTCAGCAAACGCCGCCGCCGCCTCCAGCTGTTTCTTTTTCGAATCGAGCGTCGCCTCAGACGACGTCGTGTCAGCCTTGGAGTGCTGGAAGTCTTGCTTCGAAATTGCGCCGCTCGCCATCAGGCCGCTGTTACGCGCCAGATCACCCTGCACCTTGGCGGTGTCGGCCACGGCGGCTGCCGTGCTCGCTTTCGCGGAAGCGTAAGCCGCGAGCAAAGTATTGACGTGTGCCTCCGCTTGTTCGGCGCTCATCCGCGCGTTTTCGAGGCGCGCTTTCGCGACGTCGAGGGCCGCCTGCTTTTGGGCAACCATCGCTGCGATATCGCGCGGATCGATTTCGAGCAGGAGATCGCCCTTTCTCACGAGCTGATTGTCCTGCACGCGGATCGCGGAAATCCTGCCCGCGATCTTCGGAGCGATGCTCACGATATGCGCATCGATGAAGGCGTCATCCGTGCTTTCGTGCGTGAGGGAGTGAAAGAAAATCGTCCCCGTGTAAACGATCGCGAGCACGAGCACGATAGCCGCGCCGATGATGAACCACGGGCGCCGAAAGAGCGGGATTTTTTGTTTCTCCGCGCCCGGCTCATCGCCTAGATCAATCAAAAGATCGTCGTCCGGAGAGCGAGGAACTTGCCGCGTGCTGGGTTCGTGGCCGAGGACTTGCATAATCGTTATTCGTTAGGCTGGATTGCGCAGGCCGGCGGCGCAAAAGCCGACAATGCGACGCAGAACCGTCTCCGCACTAGTGATGCGGCAACGACCCTTCGAGGTACATTCGAGCACCGCGGAGTGCACGACCGCATGGAAGAAAACGCCATGCGCGAAATGCAGACGCCAATGCGCCTCGACCTCGGAGAGTCCTGGCAAAGTGCGACGCAAGGCGTGGTGAAAGCGCCGGGTTTTCTCGGAAAATTCCTTCTCGACGAGCGGCTTCAGATAGGCGCCCGGTTCGGCCAGCGCGAGCGCGAGGAGACGGAGAAAATCGCGGCCACCCTTCGCGCGCCCGGAGACCACATCCAACACCGGTCGAAAAAGCGCCTCGAGGATTTTCTCAACTGTCACCGGGTTCTCCCCCGCTTCTTCTTCAAATTGATCGAGCAGGGCGAGACGCGCCTCGTTCACCGGTCGGAGCCGCCGATTCAACATCGCGAGGATGAGCGCGTCCTTGGTCGAGAAGTGATAATTAACGGCGGCGAGGTTGACCTTGGCGGCGGCCGTGATCGCGCGAAGGGAAGTCGCTTCGAAGCCATTGGCGGCGACGAGACGCTCGGTCGCCTTCAGAATGGCGAGCTTCGTGGCGTGAATATCTTCCTGCATCAGTTCACAGGCTAATTCAAACGTTCGTTTGAATCAAGCGGAAAAGATGGACGTTCAATCAGCGCTTTCACCTACCTATTCGCGACCCTCTTCAGAAAAGAGGGTCTAAGTGAATGTGTAAGTGCAGGAGGAAGGTGTTCGAGCGCGCGAGGGTCTTGCAATCTACCGGGTACGCCCAAAAAATGACGCCATGAAACCCGAACCTTCCGGACAAGCGGCCTGGGCGGATGTGGCCACGGCTGGCAGCAGCTCCGCAATGCCGATGCTGCCGCCGGAGTTGCGCAGAAGGTTGAAGAGTCCGCTGGCCTTGCCGATCTGATCTTGCGCAAGGGTAACCATGCTCGAGGTCGCGAGCGGCACGAAGATGAAGCTGCTTGCGACGCCGCTCAGAATAGTGAGCCAGCCGATGCTGCTCATCTCGATGCTTAAGTTGATGTCCTTCCCTTAACGAGTGCGCCGTAGGGCGGGTTTCTCACCCGCGGCGGACGCGGCGCCGTCACCAATGGTCGCGCCGAGCACGAGCAGGATGGCTGGCGCGCTCACAATCGTCCGGCGCGGGGACTAAGATCCACTGGGTGTTGGACGTTGGCCGCGGCGTGTTGAAAGTTGCGCGGTGATTCCGCACGACAAGCTTTTCATTCCCGGCCCGGTCGAAGTTTCCGAAGCGACGCTGGCCGCTTTCGCGCGGCCTATGATTGGCCACCGGAGCGCGGCTTTCAAAGAGCTTTACGCGGGCATGCAACCGCGTTTGCAAGGTCTCTTCGGGACGCAGCAACCGGTTTTTCTTTCGACCTCCTCCGCCTGGGGAGTGATGGAAGCGGCCATTCGCAACCTCGTTAGGCGCCGCCTCCTTTGCTGCATGTGCGGCGCCTTTTCCGACAAATGGCTCGACGTCGCCCGGCGTTGCGGGAAGGAGGCGGAACCGCTGCAGGTGGAGTGGGGCAAGCCGATTGATCATCGCGAGATCGACGCTCAGCTCGCCACCGGAAAATTCGATGCCATTACTTTGATCCACAACGAAACCTCGACCGGCGTGATGAATCCGTTAGGCGAGATCTGTTGCGTGCTCGCGAAATATCCGGATGTCGCGTTAATCGTCGACGCGGTCTCGTCATTCTCGGCCATGCCCATACCTATGGACGCGCTCGGGATAGACGTGCTCCTGACAGGCTCGCAAAAAGCGCTCGCGCTCCCGCCCGGCTTCTCGCTCTTCAGCGTTTCCGAAAAAGGTTTCGAGCGCGCCGCGGAGGTTTCGGACCGCGGCTTTTACTTCGACTTTCTCGAGTTCCGAAAACAACAGGCTGGCGACATGACGCCAACCACGCCGAGCGTTGGTCATATCCACGCCTTGGAATTCAAACTCGAGGAGATCTTCGCCGAAGGCCTAACGAACCGCTACGGCCGACACGCGCGGACGAACGCGCTTGTGCACGAGTGGGTGCGTGCGCGAGGCCTGGAGTTCTTCGCGGCCGAGGGGGCGCGTTCCGTCACGCTCAGCTGTGTGCGGAATAACCGCGACCTCGACGTCGCGAAGCTGGTGCGCGACCTGCGCGAGAAACATCACCTCGTGATCGATGGCGGCTACGGCAAACTGAAGGGCCTCACCTTCCGCCTCTCAAACATGGGCGACGAGACGGAGGAGACCGTCGCGCATCTCCTCACCTGTTTGGATGATTGCCTCAGTTAGCTCGCGAGGCCATAGCCCGCGTTTGCTTGCCTTGATTGTCGCCATAGGCAGACGAGACAACAGGGATGAAAGTCGCCAAGAAGTCGTCCAAACAATCGCGGCAAGTGTCGTCGCCGCGCGCAACCCTCGCTCTCGCCCGAGAGACGTACAAAAAAATTGATCAACTGCGCGGCGAGCACTCACGCTCAGCCTGGATTCAATGCTTGATCGAACGCGAAGAGGAACGCTGCGCACGCGAACGTTTCGCGCAGAAGCTGCGCAAGCAATACCCCGCCGATGTATGCAGGGAGACGCTCGCACTCAACAAGGAATTCTCGAAGATTCCGGGGAGCACGGGCTGTCAGCCCGCTGCCGCCGGGAGTCTCCGGCGGTGCATTTGGATCCTCGGGATAGAGCTTGCCGTGAAGTGAAAGTGCTCGGGAGACTCCCGAGCACAACGGGGTGACACCCCGTGCTCCCCGGAACAAAGAGCAGCCCATCAGCTTCGGGCGCTTCGATTGACCGGCCAAAGGCGCGCCCGCATAGTGCTGCCCTTCATGTCGATTGAGCTGACTCGCAATTTCTGCATCATCGCGCACATCGATCATGGCAAGACGACTTTGTCGGATCGTTTGCTCGAAACCACGGGCACCATCCACGCCCGCGAGAAGCAGGATCAGATGCTCGATTCGATGGACCTCGAGCGCGAGCGTGGGATTACGATCAAGGCCCATCCGGTTGCGATGCGTTACACCGCAAAGGACGGAAAGGAATACGCGCTGAACCTCCTTGATACTCCCGGGCACGTTGATTTCGCCTATGAAGTTTCGCGCAGCCTGGCGGCGTGCGAGGGCGCGCTTCTCATCATCGACGCGGCCCAAGGGGTGGAGGCGCAGACGGTGGCCAACGTCCATCTCGCGCACAAGCAAGGCCTAACGATCGTGCCGGTGATCAACAAGATCGATTTGCCTAACGCCGACCTCCCATCGGTCCATCGGCAGCTCGAGGAGATCCTCGCCATTCCGGCCGAGGAAGCGATCGATTGCAGCGCCAAGATGGGAATTGGGGTCGAGGAGATTCTCGAGGCGGTGGTCCATCGCATTCCGCCTCCGCCCCAGCCTAACGACGAGGTTTTGCGCGCGCTCGTCTTTGATTCCGTCTTCGACATTTACCGAGGCGTGGTCGCTTACGTGCGCGTCTTTTCCGGCGAAGTCACAGGCGACCAGGCAATCAAGGTGATGAGCACCGACACCCGCTACGAAGTGAAGGAAGTGGGCGTTTTCATTCCGAAGATGTTCGCGCAGCCGACGCTCCGCGCGGGCGATGTGGGCTACATCATCGCGAATATCAAAACGACATCGGAACTGAAAATTGGCGACACCATCACGGACCTGCGCCATCCGGCGAAGGCGCCGTTGCCCGGATTTCAGGAAATTCATCCGATGGTCTTCAGCGGGATTTATCCGATCAACACGGCCGACTTCGAGCATCTCAAGACGGCCATCGGCAAGCTGCGGATGAACGATTCGGCGTTCGTCTATCAGCCGGAGAGCTCGGTCGCGCTCGGCTTCGGTTATCGTTGCGGCTTCCTCGGGTTGCTGCATATGGAGATCATTCAGGAGCGCCTCCGTCGCGAATACGACATGGATATCATCGCGACTTCCCCGAGCGTGATTTACGAAATCCTGACAACCCGCGGCGAGCTAGTGCTGGTCGATAATCCGGCGCATTTGCCCGACCCGAGCGTGATCGAGGAAATCCGCGAACCGATCGTGCGCGCTTACATTCTTTGCCCTAACGAATCGATTGGGGACATCCTCCAGCTCATTCTGGAAAAGCGCGGGACGATGGACCACACAGAGTCGCTCGATACGCGGCGGGTCATGCTCCATTGCGAGCTGCCGTTGAACGAAATCCTGGTCGATTTTAACGACAAAATTAAAAGCATTAGCCGCGGATACGCCTCGATGGATTACGAACACGCCGGCTATCGCGCCGGCAATCTGGTGAAGCTCGATCTGCTCGTAAACGGCGAGCCGGTGGATGCGTTCTCCACGATCGTGCACCGCGATCGGGCGGAGCCGCGCGGTCGCCAGCTTGCCGCGAAGTTAAAGGAAGTCATTCCGAGTCAGCTTTATCAGGTGGCGATCCAGGCGGCGATCGGTGGGAAGATCGTGGCGCGCGAGAGCATCTCGGCCCTGCGCAAGAACGTGACCGCGAAGTGCTACGGCGGCGACATTACGCGCAAACGCAAGCTGCTCGAGAAACAGAAGGAAGGGAAAAAGCGGATGAAGAGCATCGGGAAAATAAACATCCCGCAGGAAGCTTTTATCCAAGTCTTGAAGACGCAGTGACTTCGTGACTTTTGCCAGCCCAACGAACCAAAATCAGGATACCTATCGCGACTTCCTAAACCAAGAGAACTGAGACCATCCCATGTCACACCAACCAACCGAATCCAAACGCCTTCTTTCCCACACCATCGCCGAGTGGGCGTGCGCACTTAAGTATGAGCACCTTTCGCCAGCGGCGATCCAGGCGGCCAAACTATTTTGGTTCGACACCATCGGCTGTGCTCTTGGCGGCAGCCAGCAGGATGACGCCAGGATCTTGCTCAAACATTACCGCGCGATGGGGGGCGGCAACGGAAGTGCCACTGCCTTCGTCTCCGGCTTCAAGACCAATCCGGTCGACGCGTCGTTTTTGAATGGTCACATGATCCGCGCCATGGATTACAACGATATTTATTGGAAGGCTGATCCCTGCCATCCCAGCGATCTCATCGCCGCGCCGCTGGCCTTGTGCGAAAGTGAAGGTCTGGCCGGAAAGGATCTCATTCTCGCCACGATTATCGCCTACGAAATCGAGATGCGTCTTTGCGAAGTGGGCCGGCCGGGGGTGCGCGAATACGGCTGGCATCACGCCACCTTGAGCGCGTTTGCGGCGCCGATCGCGGCAGGTCGCGTCTTGAATCTCACGCCGGCGCAAATGGTCTCCGCCATCGGCATCAGCGCGTCGCGCACATTTTGTCCGGGGGCGGTGACGGCGGGCAAGTTGACGAACATGAAAAACACGGTTGATCCGTGGGCCGGGCGCATGGGAGCCGAGAGCGCGCTTCTTGCGCGCGGTGGATTTTCCGGACCCGAGCACATCATTGATGGGAAGGAAGGCTTGTTCGCCGTCTTCCATCATGTGCAATACAAGGGAGAACCGGCCACCTTCGACGCCGAGGCGTTAGTCAAGGATCTTCCTAACTCAAGCGAGAGTCACTACCGCATTCTTGATTGCGGGATGAAGAGTTTCCCGATCGAGGCGCTCAGTCACGCGCCACTCACAGCCATGATGAAGACAGTCAAGGAACACAACATCAAGGCCGATGACGTGAAGGAGATCAAAGTGGAAGTAATCGCGCGCGCCGCCGACATCCTGGGCGATCCACACAAGTACCGGCCGGACTCGAAAGAAACGGCCGATCACTCCCTGCCTTACTGCATGGCCGCCGGACTCGTCGATGGCATGGTGACGCCGCTGCAATTCCGCGAGGACCGCGTGCTGGACAAGGCGCTCATTCCTATCATGGACAAAGTAAAAGTCGTGCCTAACGAGGAGTTCGAGGCGCTCTTTCCAAAGTTCCAGCCGAGTCGTGTGACCATCACCACCAATAGCGGCGAGTCACACTCCACTCGCGTCGACGTCCCCAAAGGTGATCCGCGCGATCCCATGACCGAGGAAGAGATAGCCGTAAAATTCACGGCATTAGGCGGCGATATCATCGGCGAGGATCAATGCAAAAAGTTGCAAAACTTCATTATGAGTATGGAGACCGCCGAGAACCTTAAGGGACTGTTCGAATTGACCGCGCCTCGCGAAGGCGCTCAGGCCTAAGACGCGCCCGCGGCAACTTTGCGTCTAACTAGTTCGTCCAGTCCCGGAATATGCAGTTCCAGGTGGAAGCCTTCGACTCCGGCGATGCGGCATTCGACATCGCAGGCGAGTAACTCTGAATCTTTGTTGGCGAACTCCTCGCTCGCGAGGGACGCGGCCGGCGCACCCGCGCGATCCACGATCAATCCGCCTGAGTGCGTCTCGACAGCGCGACGCATCCCGCTGTCGCGGGACCACTGCGCCGAATCAATCCAGACGCGGCCACCCTTTACGGCAAGCATCGTCGCCGATGGATCCCTAACGAACTCCGGCACTCGCGGAGTGCGCGGTTTCCATTTCGTGCCGCCGGCGCCCGCGACAAGTTTCGCGAAACGCTCGGCTACCGTGGCCGGCGCGTTAGTCTTACGATAGCCCTCGACTGGTGCGCGCAGTAGCTTCGACATTCGTCGCAAAACATCGACCGCACGATCTTCGGCGTTGCCGCCCAAGCGGATGACTCCGGGGATATCCAGATCAAGTTCCCAGAAAGCTTTGGCCAGCCCATAGGCGGACCAATATTGCTCCTGACTTGCGACCCCCGAGCCGGAACCGAAATAACCGATCAGGTCCGGCTGCGCCAAAATAATCCGACTCGCGCGATATACCTTTGAGGCGGATGGATTGCCGCTCGTGTCGGTAAAATTAGCAATGGTGAAGCCCGCGTTCACGATCGCATCCATCGACATCATCGAGCCGCCTCCGCCCGCGCCGTGAAAACCAGCCAGCCCTTTGGAACCATCGGCGGCTGCCGTGGCCAGCTGCGCGAAATAAAAGGTGCCGCGATGGTCGCTTTGTTCGACGGCGTAAGCCACGCGTTCCAGAGCCGTGGGCGGATGATCGAATTCACGCGCAATCTCGATCTTTAATTCGGGGTGTCGCGCCACCGCGTAGTCATCGATGGTTAGGCGACAATCGGCCGCGACAAACTGGCCGTCGTTAGTCAGGACCAGCGGATTGATTTCGAGCGAACGCGCTTCCACATTGCGCGCGGCGGCAAATAATTTCCGAATCGAATCGCCGAGCTGCGCCGCGTGCTCGGACGAGAGTCCGCACGACTCGGCGGCTTCCTTGACTTCCACCTCCAGCGGTCCGCGGTTCACATCGCAGGCGATCCGCCGCGCTGAAGAGGCGCGCTCTTCGATTCCGCTCCCGCCACCGGCGGAGAAGATGATGACCGGGGCTCGAGTGGCGTCATCAATCGCGAAGGAAAGAAAAAACTCCCGCTCGATTGCAATCTTCTCTTCGACCAGGACGGCTTCGACTGGAAACTCTCCAACCTTCATCGCCAGCATGCGCGCGGCGTGCGTCCGCACATCCTCTGGCTCTTTGGCGAAGGCGACCCCGCCGATGCCGGCGCGCCCGGTCGTCCAAGCTTGAATCTTGATCACCACTTCGTCGTCCTTCGCCCCCGCAAGTTCATCGGCCGCCGCGACGGCTTCGTCAGCGGTAGAAGCGGCGCGGCCGCGAGGAATCTTGAAACCGTTGGCGGCGAGAATGGCTTTGCCTTGGTATTCGTGCAATCGCGCCATGACTGGCTGCTATTTCCACGATCCCAACCGACTTTCAAAGACGTTCTGCAGATTCATCAGAGATCGAAGCAACCGATCTTTAGCGGCCGGCTGCCGTTAATGGGGACGATGATTCTTTCGCGACGGCCCGCCTTACAAAAGATGTGATGACTGCCGTTCACGAGTCTCTGGCACTGGTACTCACAAGTTACAGGTCAACGCCGGCACGCTTGGCGGCACCGGAACCGTCGGTGGCCGTACTATCGGAAACCGGCGGCGGCACTGGAGCATTCCTCTCCCTTGGGACGACCGGTACCGGCAGCCTCACTATCAAGAAGGCGCTCACCTTCGAGTCCGGCGCGACCTGTAAATTCGAGTGGCTCATGATAGCGGCGCGCTCGCACGGAGCACTGTCTTCACCGTAATCAACAACACGGCGGCGACTTCTCTCCATGAATCGGGCGCGATTGGCGAGCGGCACGGTGTATTGGGTCCCGATAACCTCTTCGTTTGCAGCATGACTACGAACGCGGTTTCGAATGGCAGTGCCAGGCTTACCGAGGGAAGGAGGCGCGCAGTCGCAACACACCTTGCGCGCAAATCCGGAGGGGCGTGCTTCCGCGGCTTTCGCACGTCCATGGACGAGCAGAAGCTCGTGCCCCCCGACTGGCCTGGCTCCCGCCCGGTTTCTTTGCATCTTGCGACACTTGATCCAGCAATACTTTCTTCTCTTCCGCTGGCAGGTGCTTCGCTATCTCCAGCGCCATCCGTTGCTCGCGACGCTCAATGTCGCGACGGTCGCGCTCGGGGTGGCGCTCTTTCTCGCGATCCAGATTGCCAACCAAAGCGCCAACCGCGCCTTCGAAGCGAGCGTCGATGTGGTCGCAGGCAAAGCGCAGCTCGAAGTGAATGCGCCGGCGGGAAATCTGCCGGATAATCTCCTGCCGGAAATCGCGCATCAACCGGGGATCGCGGCGGCCACACCCATCGTTAGGGGATTCGTCACGCTCCCGCAATTTCCGGGTGAATATCTCGACCTCCTCGGCATCGACGTTTTCACCAACGAGGCTTTTCGGACGTTCCAGTTGACGGATTTTTCGGCGGAAACTTTCGACCTCCAACAATGGCTGCGCGGTCCGCGGGTGGTGGCTTTGAGCGAGGGATTCGCGCAGCAGCATCAACTGCACGCGGGTGATGAGATCACGGTGCAGAGCAACGGGACGACGAAACGCCTAACGATCGGATTTCTGCTTCGAAGCAAGGATTCGGCGGTGGCTCCAGACACGCATTTCGCGGCCATCGATATCGGTTGGGCGCAGGAGCTTCTCGGGCGCAGCGGAACGCTCGACTCAATCTCTCTTCGCCTAACGAAAGGCGCTGACCCGAAAACGGTCGTGGCCGCGCTGCGCAAAATCGTGCCGCCGGACGCGACCGTGGCGGCGCCCGCGCAACGCGGCGAGGAAATCGGGAAAATGCTCGCCGGTTTTCAACTCAATCTTGCCGCCATGAGCCTCGTCTCACTTCTCGTGGGAATGTTTCTCGTCTACAACACGATCGAAGCCTCGGTCGTGCGGCGGCGGAGCGAGATCGGAATTCTACGTTCGTTAGGCGCGACGCGCGCGGAGGTGCGCTGGCTCTTTCTCGGCGAGGCGGCGGTTCTCGGATTGATCGGGATCGGCGCTGGCATGGTCGGCGGATATTTTCTCGCGCGCGCGCTCGTCGGGACGGTCGCAGAGACGATCTCTTCTCTTTACGTTCTGATTCACGTGCAACAGTTGGAGATTGCGCCATGGGTGTGGATCAGTTCCTTTATCCTTGGTCTCGTTTCGGTGCTCGGGGCGGCTTGGCTCCCAGCGCAGAGCGCGGCTGCGGCCGATCCTGTACAGGCTTTGCACGGCGGCCTGCGGATCGAACGCGCGACACGCCTCTCGCGCGGTTGGATTTTTTGTGGCGCGGTTTCGCTGCTTCTCGCGGCCGTCCTCTCATGGCTCGCACTTAACACCGGACCGCCCTGGCTCGGTTTTGGCGCGGCGTTTTTTGTCCTCGCTGGATTTTCCCTGGCGGCTCCGGAACTTATCGCGCGCTTTAGCCGCCTCCTGCGGTCGCACCTCCATCGGCGCATCGAGCCGCTCCTCGCCGCGGTAAATCTGGGCCGCGCGCTACTCCGCAATTCAATCACGATCGCATCGCTTGCCGCTGCGGTCGCGATGACCGTGGGCGTCGCGGTGATGGTTTTCTCCTTCCGCCAAACCGTCAGCACCTGGATCGATCAAACGCTCATCGCCGATCTTTTCGTCGGCCCAGCAGCAAACGAAATCGCGGGACCAAATTCGTTCATGCCGCCGGAGGCGATTCAATTTCTCGAAAGAAATGCGGCGGTCGAAGCAATCGATACCTTCCGCGCGCTCGCCCTGCCGTTTCGCGACCAGACTATTTCCGTCGCGGTCGTTCGCGGAAGCAACCGCCGCAATCTGCGCTTTCTGCACGGACGCAACGACGAGATCATGCCGCGGTTTTACGGCGAGCAATGCGTGCTCGTATCGGAAAGTTTTGCCCGCCGTTTTCACTTGGCCGCGGGTGACACGATGGAGTTGCCGACGCCGTCCGGTCGCGCCGCATTCCCGATTGCAGGGGTCTTTTACAATTATACGAACGACCAAGGTTTGCTTTTTTTGAGCGAGAAAAATTTCCGACGACTTTGGCATGACGAGCGCGTCAACAGTGTGGCTGTGTACCTGAAAAAAGAGGCGTCGCCACAGAGTGTCGCGGATGAATTCCGTCAACGATTCAGCCATCGCGGCGAATTCTCCGTTTATTCCAATCGCGCACTTCGGACCCGGATTTTTGAAATCTTCGATCAGACCTTTGCGGTCACCTACGTGCTGCGAACCATCGCGATCGTCGTCGCGGTCGTGGGAATATTTCTTGGCCTAACGACGCTAGTGGCGGAGCGCGCGCATGAGATCGGTGTTCTCCGGTCGATCGGCGCCTCGGCTGGGCAGGTGCAGCGGCTTCTGCTTTGGGAAAGCGGGATGATCGGGTTGCTCGCGAGCGCGCTCGGAATGGCGGCGGGACTGTGTCTGGCGCTGGTGCTCACGGGCGTGATCAATCGCGCGTTCTTCGGCTGGACGATTCAGCTCGCTTTTCCATGGGCGTCGCTCGCTTGGACACCGCTCTGGATCGTGGCGGCGGCGATCGTGGCGGGATGGATCCCGGCGTGGCGCGCAGGCCGGCTCGATGTGGCGGATGCGATTCGAAGCGAATGAGGAAGGCGTTTCTAATCTGGCTGCTGGCGATCGCACCCGCGGCCGGAGCGGAGTGGAAAATTGCGGAGCCAGGATTGCGCTATGAATTTCCGCGCGATCATCATGTGCACGAGGAGTTCAAAACCGAGTGGTGGTATTTCACAGGCAACCTAACGAATGCGAGCGGAGGCCTTTTTGGGTATGAGCTCACCTTTTTTCGCCAGGGCGTGCGATCTCCCGCAGAGCGCGCGGGAACAACTTCGCGCTTTCTCGTCGGCGATCTCAAGTTTGCACATTTCGCCGTGACTGATGCCGCAGGCAGGCGATTCTTCTTCGAACAGAAAACGAGCCGGGGAAGCTTCGGCGAGGCGGGCTTTGGCGAGAGCGATCGCCTCGCCTGGATCGATTCGTGGGATTTGAAGATGAATCCGGACGGGTCATTCGATCTCGCCGCGGATATGAGCGGCGCCGATCTGCGGCTGCATTTGGCGCCACTGAAAGCGCCGGTGGTTCACGGAACCAAGGGCATCAGCGAAAAGGCTGCGGGGGAAGGACACGCTTCCTATTACTATTCGATCACGCGGCTGCGCACGAGCGGCCAGCTGCGTCTGCGCGACGTTCGTTTTGCCGTCACGGGCGAGAGCTGGTTCGATCATGAGTGGGCGACGAATCAGCTCGCCGCGGGCCAGGCCGGCTGGAACTGGGTCTCGGCGCAGTTTGACGACGGGAGTGAGCTCATGCTCTACGAAATGCGCCTAACGAATGGTGCGATCGATCCGGTTTCGAGCGGAACCTTCATCCGCGCCGACGGCAGCTCAATTGCCCTAACGAGCGCCGATTTCCAGATGACTCCGGCGACTTTTTGGAGAAGCAAAACGACGAAGGCGAGCTACCCGATCGGCTGGAAGATCGCCGTCCCAAGGGAACAACTCGATTTCGCGATTCATCCAGTCCTGAAGGATCAGGAGCTGATCCTCTCGCCGATTATTTACTGGGAGGGCGCCTTCAACCTCGAGGGCACGCGCGCCGGCAAGCCGATCAGCGGTCGCGGATATATCGAGCTGACCGGCTACGCCACTCCGCTACAGGAGCTGAATCGTTAGGCAAAAAGCCTAGGCCTGGGTGTGACGGGCGAAATGCACTTCGGCGCCCTTCGGCAGAAGGCGTTTGCGTCCCCGCTGGCGGCGCCGGGCGAGAGTCGCGCGACCGCCCTTTGTGCTCATCCGCGCGCGAAAACCATGTTGCTGTTTCCGTGTCCGCTTCGATCGCTGTAAGGTGCGCTTCATAGGGAAAATCCCGTGCCGGGAGGACGAGAGCCGCTACCTTATGAGGCGGGAGCGCTTTGTCAACGCAACCGCCGCCGACATGTGCATTGCCACCAGCCCTTGATTATGGAATAACGACCGGAATGAGCGAAGTCGTCATCGAACCCGCGATCGCAGAGGACCTGGATGAATTGTCCGGCTTGCTCGGCGAATTGTTCAGCGAGGAGAGCGACTTCCGCCCCGATAAAAGCAGGCAACTGCGCGGGCTGCGCCTCATTTTCGAACAGCCGAATCGCGGACGCGTCTTCGTCTTGCGCTCCGATCGCACAATTGTAGGGATGATCAACCTCCTCTTCACGATCAGCACGGCGGAGGGCGGTTTTGTGCTCCTGCTCGAAGACCTCGTCGTGCACCGCGAACACCGCGGGCACGGCTACGGCACGCAGCTGCTCGAACACGCGATCGAATTTGCGAAGCAGAAAAATTTCCTGCGCATTACGTTGCTGACCGATCGGCCGGAGCTGCGCTCGCAAACCTTCTTCCGCAAACACGGCTTCTACGAATCGCCCATGCTCCCGATGCGCCTGCTGCTTTCCGCGAAGCAGGAGAACCCGGAAGCGACGCTTTAAACCGGGCCGATGGCTGAGGAGTCCGCTTTTGTCGATCTTGGCTTTGCCCGGGTCGATCTCGATCGCCGCCGGCGCACTGGCTTCCCCGAGGTGATTTTCGGCCCGGGGAAAACACCGGCGGAAGTCGCGCAAATCGCTGCCGTCATTTTGCAGCGCGAGCCTGTGCTGCTCGCGACGCGGATTTCGCGCGAGCAATTCGCAGCGGTGCAGAAGGAATTTCCGGCCGCGATTTTCCACGAACGCGCCCGTTGCCTAACGATAACACGCGAACCGCTGCCGAAGCTTCGGCGATCGGTCGGAGTGGTGGCCGCTGGCACCTCCGATCTGCCGGTCGCGGAAGAGGCCGCGGTGACGCTGGAGATCTTCGGCAATCCGATCGAACGCGTTTACGACGCCGGCGTAGCCGGGTTACACCGGCTGCTCGTGGAGACGGATCGGTTGCGCGAATGCGCGGCCTTGATCGTCGTCGCCGGGATGGAAGGCGCGCTGCCGAGTGTGGTCGCCGGCCTCGTCGACAAGCCGGTCATTGCCGTGCCGACGAGCACCGGCTACGGCGCGAGTTTCGGCGGTCTCGCCGCGCTTCTCGGGATGCTGAATAGCTGCGGGAGCGGCGTCACCGTGGTGAATATCGACAACGGCTTCGGCGCCGCTTACGCCGCCGCGACGATCAATCGCTTGATCGGCTGATGCGAGAGAGGACGGCCCGCGCTATCTTCGCCGATGCCGACTTCAGGAGGTTCCATTCGACTCTTCCGCATCGCGGGAATCGAAGTCTTCCTTCACTGGTCGTGGTTTCTGGTCGCCATCTACGAAGTACAGCAGTGGCGCGCGATCTTTTCCTCACCGGTCTGGGCGGCGGTTCTTTATCTGGGGCTGTTTGTTTTGGTCACAATGCACGAATTCGGCCACGCCCTCGCCTGCCGCCAAACCGGCGGGCAAGCCGAAAAAATATTTCTCTGGCCGTTAGGCGGAATCGCCTTCGTTAGCCCCCCACCCCGCCCGGGTCCGATGCTCTGGAGCATCGCCGCCGGTCCGCTCGTCAACGTCTTGCTCGTCCCGATCCTTGCCTTCGCGCAGAGCGCCGCCGCGCGCGCCGGCTGGGTCAACACAAACGTCGATGCCTACCTCGTCATCACCTGGCTCCGGCGCATTAATCTCGGTCTGCTCATTTTTAATCTCCTGCCGATTTACCCGCTCGATGGCGGGCAAATTCTGCGCTCGCTTCTGTGGTTTCCGTTCGGTCAAATCCGGAGTCTCTTCATCGCGACCGCGATCGGATTTGCCGGCGGAGTGGCCCTTCTCCTGGGGGCGATCTGGTGGCAATCGTTCTGGATTGGGTTCATGGCCTTTTTTCTTCTCAGCCGCGCCGGTATGGGCTGGAAACAGGCGCGCTATTTGCAAGCGGAAGAAACAGAGATGACGCGGGTCGCCGCGCCCGAGCCCGAACTGCCGGAGAAAAAAGCAGTCCTTTGAGGAGTTGTTAGGCTAGTGCCGCGCGCTGCTCGCCTCTTCCATCCACACCTGCAACTGCGGCACGAGCCGCTTTTTGAATTCCGCGCGAAAACCAATTTCATCGACCGCTTTCCCGACCGATTCCGCGGAGGATTCGGGGAGATTCGCTTTCGCGTAGGTCTGGAGCACCTCGGCATATTTCGGGTCGGAGTAAAAATTGAAAAGACCCGCGGCGAAGCTGTTAATTCCGAGTGCATCCTGTTTCGCGAGGAGCGCTTTCATGTGCGCCTTCGCGAAATCCCAAACGACGTCGGGATGCTCGCCGTTGCGCACAGAAAAACCGAGGACCGCGCTGGCGCGACTCGTTGGCAGTTCGTCAGTGAGCGCAATCGCGATCGTGCGAGTAACGAGCGCTGGATCGATGGCGTGGCCGAGTGCCTCGTAGTAGTTACCCTTCTCCTCGGTACTCGTGGTTTTCATTCCGAGCTTGTGCAGTTTTTCCCAGGTCTGCGTGTCGGCATAACGACCAACCACTGCAAAAATAGTCGGGCGCAAATCGGGCGGCATGGCACTCGGATCATCGAGGAATTTATCGAAACGTGAACGGCAACTCGCAATGATGTCGGAGTCGTTGAGCACACCGAGGCCGCGGATGAGCGAGACGCGAAGCAAGGAGGCCGGCAACGGTTCATCTTTCTTCGGTTCCCATCCGAGTCGATCGAAAGCGGGTCGAATCACAGCGCGAGCATATTGCTGGAATTGCGGCCGCATCGGGTCGCCCGCGAGGAGCCGATTGATGGTCGTGAAGGTGTCGATGACCTGGTCGTAAGTCGCGAGCTGGTCTTTGTCCGTGACCTTCTCGACGAGGCCCAGGTAGTGCGCGAGCGGCCGGTCATTTGCTTCCACCAGCGCCCAGGCGTCGATCAGCAGGTTGACCCGATCGGCTTCCGAGAGACCGCCGACGACTTTGAGCAGAAGCTTCCAGGAAGCGTCGTCGTAGGCAACGCGATAATAACCGGCGTCGCCAATATTCAGCTTTACTGCGCGATCGTTAGGCACTTCGTTAGGCAGATTTGCCGTCTGCTCGCGCAGGAGAAAACTGTTTGGCGTCGCCTCGCCTTCGATTCCGTAAGTCAGCGGGATCTGCCATTGCAGCGGCGGCGGATTTTCGAAGTGCACGGTGAAACGCTCCTGCGCGAGCTTGAGCGTGCTCCCGTCGCGCGCGAATTTTACCAGCGGAAAACCGGGCTGCTCCGTCCAGCCGGGCGCGATCTCGCCGACCGGCTTGCCCGATACTTCGGTCAACGCCGCCCAAAGATCGGCCGTGGTGGTGTTGGAATATTTATGCGTCGCGACGTATTTTCGGATGCCGTCGCGGAAAACGTCAGGGCCGAGAAAGCTCTCGAGCATGCGAATTATCGACTGGCCTTTGCGATAAGTGATCTCGTCAAATGCGTTGCCCGCTTGCGCTTCGGTCTTGATCGGCTGTTGCACCGGATGAGTGGTCGAGCGCGCGTCGGATTGCATCGCGATGTCCTTCGGGAATCCGACCCGGCGGGTGGCGTTGCGCGACCCGGAGCGGCGCAGCCATTCGTTCCATTCCGGATTAAAATGATCGGTGCATTTCGATCCCATCCAGGAGGCGAAGCCTTCGTTCAGCCAAAGATTATCCCACCAGGCCATCGTGACGAGATCGCCAAACCATTGGTGCGCCATCTCGTGGGCGATGACGGCGAAGACATCCTGTTTCGTGCTCACCGCGGAAACCTTCGGGTCGAAAAGGAGGACGCTTTCGTAATATGTGATGCCGCCCCAGTTTTCCATGGCGCCGCCGAAACCGCCGGGGAGCGCGATTAGATCAAGCTTTGGCAACGGATAGGGAACGCCGAAGTAGTCGTTGTAGTAATGGAGAATCTTCGCCTCGCTCTCGAGCGCGTAACGGCCGGTTTCTGCTTTGCCTTTCGTCGTGACGACGCGCAGTTTCACACCGTCCTGCTCGCCCTCGATCGTTTCGAATT
Source organism: Chthoniobacterales bacterium (assembly GCA_013815325.1). Lineage (GTDB taxonomy): Bacteria > Verrucomicrobiota > Verrucomicrobiia > Chthoniobacterales > UBA10450 > Palsa-1392. Next base: position 6,928 of record JACDGM010000047.1, on the reverse strand, counting down.
CGCCCGCGCAGAGCACCACGAGATAGCTCGACATTGAGGGCGTAAGGCCAAAGCGGACTTCCTTGCCGCCGTCGATTTTTTTCTCCTCCTCGATCGGCATGTTGGAGACGGCCATGAACTTTTCCGGGACCACCGCGGTGAGCTGAAAACGAGCGCGAAAACTGGGCTCGTCCCAGCACGGAAACATGCGGCGCGCATCGGTCGCTTCGAATTGCGTCCCGAGCAGGAGCTTCTTTTCGTTGGTCCCCTGCTCCTGATAGCGGGCGTAGAAGAGCCCTTGACCTTGGGCGTTGATCTTGCCGTTGTACTTGAGCGCGAGCTCGTGTTGGCCAGCGGCGAGTTCGTTAGGCAAAGTGAGGGTCAGGGTTTGCTGCGCAACGTCGAGCGCGATTGCCTTTTTCGGCAACGGCTGGCCATCGACCGCAGCCGAGGCGATTTCCATTTCGAGCGCGTTAAGGACGAGCTTCGTGACCGGCTTTTGCACGTGCAGCTGCACCGTTTCGGAGCCAGTGAAGGTGAGCTTCTCGAGGTTGGGCACGATGCGGATCGTGTATTGCTCCGGCACCACTTCCTTCGGGAGTTTTCCGGGCGTGCTCGCGAAATCGAATTTGTTTTCAGCTCTCATTTGAGAAAGCAAAAGCAGGGAAAGGGCGACCTTAAGGAGATTACGCATAAGGCATTTAACGTCGCGGCGGTCGCGCTGCAATAGGACCGATGGGACCTATTGGACCCATGGTTAGGCACCACTACTACTGCACGACGAGCAAAAGCAGCAATTGACCTGCCCCAACTTGGGGGCCCCTTATGACGAGCGGACTACTCGTGCTCAAGGTCGCATCGGTTTCCAACAATATCTGGCGGTCCTGAAACAATTGAAGATTGACCCGATAACCATCACTCGAAACGCCGCGCGGATCGACATGAAGCGAGAAATGTTTGCTCACGGCCAGCCAATTGGCCTCGCCATTTTGCAGCGCTCGGCGGGATTGGCCGATTACTTCAAATTGATTGTAGCCGAATGTGCGTCGCAACGTGCCATCGAGTCGGTGCAGTTCAGTCGGAGTGGCCGGCAGCGGCTTTGCGGCATTCGTGGCCACGACCAAACCGCTCCAAACCTTCTTGCCAGATCTTCCCGGCTGAGCGCCTCGCCGCGGTTTACCAGCGCTTGCGGGCGCAACGGTTGAGAGCAACAATGCAGCCCCGGTGAGCGCGGCGAAAAGGATGCGGCACATTAGTCACTTCGCGGCGTAGTCGCTCGGGAGCGATTTCAACCCATCGACCCAGAGCACGGTCGCGCGATCATCCTTGGTCTGAAAAATGGAGACGGTCGCGTCTGGATTCATTCCGGGATCGACGCGCGAGTTCAGAATATGTGTGAGGTATTGCGATTGGTTCGGCGCGGGCTCTTCGCGCATGACTAAAAACGTGCAGACCGCAAAGACCGCGAGCGACGCGGCGCCGAGCGAGAGAAGCCGGCGAATCGACCACCAGGTCTGGCGCAGGGCGGGCGTCGCGCGGGCCGCCGGCGAGGCCGTCTCGCGTTCGATCCGCTCACGCAGTTGGTGATGGAAAAACGCCTCGTTTCCCATCGCGCGCGGTTGCAATTGCTCCTTCAGAAGCGCGCCCAGTTTGTGCGTCTGATTTTTATCCGCCTCCGCCGCGGCGCGATCTTCGAGCGCGGCTTCAAATTCCGCGCGCTCGCTCTCGTTCAGCTCGTCATCGATCCAGGCGGTCCACTTTTCTTCAAACGTTTTCATAAACATCCCGGAGCAAACCCTGCAATTTTTTGCGCGCATAAAACAAGCGCGACATGACTGTGCCGATGGAACAGCCTAACGACTCCGCGATCTCGTGATATTGCATCCCTTCGATTTCCTTCATTAAAATAACAGCGCGATGTTCCGGCGAGAGCTCCGCGATGGCGGCGTCGATCCGGCCGCGAATCTCCTTGTGCTCCATCTGCTCGTGCGGGAGCGCGTCGGCATGAGGGACGGTGCGCGAGGCGGGGTCGATCTCCTTGAGTTGAATCGTGTCGTCGAACTCCGCGCCGCCTTGAACCTGCTTCTTGCGCAGCGAGTCGATCGTCACGTTCATAACGATGCGGTAGATCCACGTGTAAAAGGAGGATTGGCCGCGGAAGCGCCCGATCGATTTCCACGCTTTGACGAAGCTGTCTTGCGCAAGATCCCAAGCATCCTGCTCGTTATGCACCATGTTGTAAATCATCCCAAAAATCCGGCTGCGGTAACGACTCACGAGCTGGTCGAAGGCCGCCGTGTCACCGCTTTGGGCTTGCTGCACCAGTTCAGCGTCCGGGACATCGACCTCTGCTGGAGTCGCTTCCGTATCCATGCTTCGACGGGGGAGTTCCCGATTCATTCAATGGGTAACGAGGCGTCGCTTCCGGTCGGGCGGGCTGCCATTCGTCGTCGGCGTCCTTCTCCTCGTCCTCGAATGGGAGCGGATCGAGAACGAGAAGGAGGACGAGGACGAGCGAGAAAAATAGAACCTATTCACCACAGCCTTCAAAGTTCGGAAGCCCTATAAGCTGCCGTAACGGCGCAACCACTCGCCGCGGAATTCACCCATGAGCAGGATGATCCCGTCGCGTACCTGGAAAAGGCGCTGCTGCAAAGCGCCGTGCTGTCCCCGCGTGATGGATTTCTCGGCGAGGAGCTGCGCCGCCGCGTCCATCGCCACGGTGATCGCTTTCAACGACCGCTTCAGATAAGCGATCGTCATTCCGAGCTCTTCGGCCTCTTCATCACTCAACGCCGCTGCCAGCTTCGCGGCCGCTACCGCGGCATGGGTCGCGAGCTTGACCGCCGCCGGGTCGTTTTGCAGGGCGCCGTTGGTGTCGAAGAGCCGGTCGATCCAAATCGTTAGGTTAAACGAGGCGCGATAGAGCACATGTTGCTCGAACGTCTCGGTGCAATCGTTGATGAGATCGGCGGGGGCGAGATCCTCCTCCTCGCTCTCAACCTCTTCATCCTGCCATTCGCTCGCGGGATCGTCCTTGGAATGGCACCAGCCCATCTCGCGCGCGACAATCTCGTCACGCCGCGGATCGTCGATATATTTTTCGAGTAGCTCCATATACTTCTCCGTCTTTTGATCCTGCTGCTGGAGAAACCGCTCCCACTCGTATTCATTCCAAGCCCGGTCTGAGTCGTGCTCGGCCATGGAGTTACTTAGGCCACCTTGAGGAGCCGCGCAAAATTTTTTGCAGGCTCGCGCCGGGTTCAGCGCGAGGCCGGCAGGGAGCGGATGAACGGAAGAATAATTGGGCTTCTCCTTTTTTCAGCGAGTCATGTATACCTTGCGACTGCCGCGGGGACCGGCGCGACCGGAATGCGGATCGGCGGTCAAAGGATTTGACTCATGCGGAGAACGCGAATCATTAAACGAAAAAGCGCAAGAAGGGTGCAAAGGAAGTCGCACACCTGAGGCGTTTATTTACCGGATCGTCTAAATGAGCCGAGCCACGCCACAGATGCGGGATTTATCCCGGCGTCTCATCGCTTATGAAACGGGGAAAAGTAAAACTTCCGGAGCAAAAATTTCCGCGGCCTTTCATGTTAGTGAGAAGCTGCGCCCTCAGTTGACGACGTTTATGGGCAGCGTCGGTTTTCGTGCGCTTGTTTCGCGCGCGCTCGCGCTGGCTAACGCGGAAGTTCCGTGGCTGCGCGTGGCCCAGGTCAAAGCGGATGGCTCATTGCAGGGGTTATCTGAATCTGAAGCGCAAGTTGATCCTAAGGAGATTTTCGAGGGCGGCGTTGTTCTGCTCGCCCACTTACTCGGCTTGCTCGTGGCCTTTATCGGCGAAAACTTAACGCTGGGTCTGATGCGCGAGGTTTGGCCGAAAATTTCCCCTAACGATTTGGATTTTAGTAAAGGAGACCAGAATGAAAAAAACAAATGACGCGGCCAGGCGCATACAGCCGAAAAAAAAACCAAGCTCACCGGCTAAAGTCACGATCCACAAGATCCCGACCGGCGTGCGCGGCCTGGACGACATCATGGGCGGCGGCATCCCGGAATTCTCCTTCAACATCATCGCGGGCACGCCCGGTTGCGGCAAAACCACGCTGGCGCATCAGATCGTTTTCGCCAATGCTACGGCCAAGAAACCGGCGCTCTATTTCACCGTCCTCGGCGAACCGGCCATAAAAATGCTGCGCTATCAGCAGCAATATTCTTTCTTCGACGGATCCAAGCTGGGCCAGGCCATCCGCTTTATTAATCTAAGCAACGTGGTGCTGGAGCAGAATTTAGATGCAGTCCTCGGTGAAATTACCAAACAGGTCACGGCGCGCAGTCCGAATCTCGTGGTGGTGGATTCCTTTCGCACTATGGTGCGGAAAGCGATGAGCACCAATAGCGAATTGGAAATGCAATCGTTCATCCAGCGCCTCGCCCAGTTTCTCACTAGTTGGCAGGCCACCACGCTGCTGGTCGGCGAATACGACCCGGCGGAGGTCCGCGACAATGCGATCTTCACCATCGCCGATGGGCTCTTCTGGCTTTCGCAGGTGCCGGAGAGAAATTCCGTGGTGCGTAAATTGCAAATCATGAAGCTGCGCGGGCAGGACTCGGTGCCGGGGTTGCACACGATCCGCATCAGCGCCGCCGGGTTGCAAGCATTCTCGCGCACGCTTGGATTGATCGGCAAGAGAAGCAAACCGGCGCGGCGGCGGCGGCTTTCCGTTGGGATCCCCGAGTTGGACAAGATGATGGGCGGGGGCATTCTCGAAGGCGACAGTTTCCTCGTGGCAGGACCCTCGGGGACGGGAAAATCGGCGCTCGCCACGCAATTTATTGCAGAAGGCCTTCGCCATGGGGAACCGGGAATCATGGCCATCTTCGAAGAACGCCCGAAAGGATACGCGGACCGCGCCGACAATTTTGGTTTGAATCTAAAAACGCCGCAGGAAAAGGGAAAACTCGAAATCCTTTACCTTCGTCCGCTCGATCTCTCCGTGGACGAAACCATGCAGGAGATCCTGGATGCGATCGAAAGAGTGGGCGCAAAACGGCTGGTGATCGATTCTCTGGTTGGCTTCGAGATGGCTTTGGCGCCCGGTTTCCGCACCGATTTTCGCGAGTCGCTCTATCGGATGATCGGAGCGTTGACGGGCGCGGGGGTCACGATTCTCAGCACGGTGGAAGTGGAGGACACATTTACCGCGCTTTCCTTCAGCCATTATACGATCTCGTTCCTGACCGATGATATTATCCGCCTGCGTTATGTGGAGATCGATGGCCAATTGCGCAAAGTGATGGTCGTGATCAAAATGCGCGGCGGCAATCACAGCAAAGATGTTCGCGAATACGTCATCACAGACGAAGGCGTGGTGGTCATCGGCCCACGAATCACCGACTACGAAGGGCTGAGCACAGGAATTCCTCGGCGCACCGGCCCGCGCAAGCGGCAGTTGGATGAAACCTCCCCGGAGCCGAAGGCTACGAAGTAGCTCGAAATTTATGGATGGAGCGCACCTCCTCTCATTATGAAAGCGGAGAAACCAACCTCAGGCACACACCACTCTCCCGACTTGGCGAGCTTGTGTCTTGCCATCACCGACCGCGCGCCTTTGCCAATAGCGACGGTGGAGGGGGCCAGCCACATCGTGCGCTACGTCAATCCCGCCTTTTGCCGCCTATTGGATAAGCCAACCGAACAACTCGTCGGAAAAGAATTCTGCGAACTGCTCTCCGAAACGGAAGCGTGCCTGACGTTGATCGATCGCGTTTTCCGCACAGGAACGCCCGCGAGCCACACAGAGCAGCAACATTCCAAACCGCATCCTGTCTTCTGGTCTTATACGATGTGGCCGACGATTGCCGAGGGACTCCCGGTAGGAGTCATGATTCAAGTGACCGAGACCGTTCTCTCTCTTGAAAAGATGCAAGCGATGAACACAGCATTGATGCTCGGATCGGTGCGCCAGCACGAACTGACCGAAGCATCGGATAATTTGAACGAGCAACTGCGCACGGAGATCGACGAGCGCAAGCGTGCGGAAATGGTGGTGAATTTTCAGAAGGATGCGCTCCAAAAACTGGTCGAAGGCGCAACACTCGAGCAGGTGCTTGATTTCCTCGCGCGCTCGATGGAGAGCCAGTCGCAGGATGACTTCGTGGTCGCCATTCATCTGCTGGAGGAAGACGGCCACCATTTTGGATACGTCGCCGCGCCCAGCCTGCCAGCGAGTTACTCACAGGCAACCAAAGGACTCGACGCTCGCTTGCAACTTAGCGCGTGCAGCGCGGCCGTGGTGTCAGGCGAGCCGACTGTCGTCCACGACTTCGCGGTGGAGAAGCGTTGGCCCACATTCAGCGCTGAGGTGGTTGCGCTCGGACTCCGTGGCTGTTTTACCACGCCCATCTTCTCGTCCGATCAGAGAGTTCTGGGCACATTTGCCATCTACTACCGCAACCCCCGCGACCCCAGCCCAGCCGACCAGCAGTTGGTCGAGATCGTGACTCGCACGGTCGCCATCACGATTGAGCGCAAGCAGGCAGAGGAAGCGCTGCGTGAAAGCGAAGCGCGAGCTCGCATGCTTTTTGAAACCGCCGAAGCCTTGCGCTTGAGCGCAGAGGCTGCCAAAACGCGGGCCGAGGCGGCGACCCGGGCCAAGGACGATTTCCTCGCCGCGCTCTCGCACGAGCTGCGCACACCACTCAACCCCGCGCTGCTTCTCGCCACCTCGCTTGCCGATGACGCGACGGTCCTGCCCCAAGTGCGCGAGAATCTCGCGGTCATCGCCAAGGGCATCGCCCTCCAGGCGCAACTCGTCGATGACCTGCTCGATCTCACCCGCATCACTGGCGGCAAGTTGCGGCTCGAACTTCAACCCATCGATGCCCACACCGCGTTGCGCCAGACGTTCGAAATTCTACGCGCGGACGTGCGCGAGCAGCAGAT
>JACDGM010000046.1 GCA_013815325.1 Chthoniobacterales bacterium | reverse complement strand
TTGCGCTCGTAACTTTCCGCGCCCGCGTATGTGTCGAACCCTATTCGCTCAACTCGCGCCTGTGGCGTTACTCCTCATCGCGGGCCCGCTCTTCGCGCAATCAGCCGATGACGCCGTGCGCGTGACCATGACCATGAACCCCGACGGATCGAAAACGGTGTATCGCGTCGACGGCGCGAAGCACGAATCGGTTGCGACAACCACCACGGCCAGCGGAAAGCCGGGCGGGAAAATCATCTATCAACTGGACGCCGAAAGCCGTTATGCAAGTGGCCGGGTGTTTGCGGCCGGCGGCGCGTTCCGCTTCAAGACTCTTTACCACTACGACGCGGCCGGCCGGCTCGCGGAGGAAACGCAATTGGACAAAGACGACACGGTCCTGCACAAGATCATCTACAGCTTCGACGCCGAAGGAAACCCGGCAGGTTACGCGATTTACGATGGCTCCGGCGGCTTGCTTGGTCGCACAACGCCGAAGAGCACCCAACGTCCGCAGCGGAGGTAAAATAAACCCTTCGTTTTCGGAAGCGACGCGAAGGACGAGCCGGATTCGTTAGGCAAATCCGGCTCATCACTTGCCAGCGGCGGGAAAGGGCGCTAACAGGTCAAGACATGATCGATTACATCCAAAAGGGTGGTCTTCTCATGTGGCCCATCCTCGTCTGCAGCATCATCTCGATCGCTATCTTCGCGGAGCGGCTCTTTTATTTTCATCGCGCGACGATCCAAGTCGGTGAATTTTTGCAGGGCCTTTCTAATCTGGTACAGCGGCGCAATTTCGCAGAGGCGCTCCATGAGTGCGCGGGCACGCCCGGGCCTGTCGCGCGCGTGATTCACGCCGCCATCATCCGTCACGACGAGCCGCGTGCTGAGCTGCGCGAGATCGTGCAGGAAGCCGGCCAACTCGAAGTGCCGAAGCTGGAGCGCTTCCTCGGAGTGCTCGCGACTCTGGCTTATCTCACGCCGTTGATTGGATTGTTAGGCACAGTCGCGGGAATGATCGAAGCGTTCGGGATGGTGTCGTCGAATGGCGGTTATGCCACCGTCACGGAACTTTCCTCGGGCGTTTATAAAAGTCTCCTCACGACCGCGGCGGGCCTGGTCGTGGCGACTCCTACTTTTGTGGGTTACAGCTATCTCTCGTCACGCGTAAATACGCTCCTCCACGACATGGAACGCGCCGGGATCGAAGTGGTGCACATGCTGACCGATCGCGCGCCCGGGGCGGAAATCATCAGCTTCCAGGAAGCGCAGAGCAAGAGGGCCGAACAACGCTTTGAGCGTTAGGCAGGGCGGCGCCTTCGTTCTCGCGCCTAACGAGAAATGAAACTCACGCGCACGAGCAACATCAGCTTCGGCTGGCTTTACGTCTTTCCCCTGCTCGACGTTCTTTTCCTGCTCATGTTCTTTTTCCTCCTCAGCTCGAATTTCGTTCTGCAGCCGGGGATTTCGGTGACGGTGCCGTTCTCGCGTTTCACTCTCGGACCCCAGCCTAACCAACAAATTATCAGCATCACCGGCGGCCCCAGCCCGGCGATTTATTTGCGCGATCAAAAGGTGACGCTCGACCAGCTCGGGCCAGGTCTAGACGCAACCAAGCGCGAAGGCCGTTCCGTCGTGATCAAAGCGGATCGTCTCGCTTCCTACGACCTTGTGATGGCGGTGACGAATGCCGCGCTCGAACGCGGCATTACTTCCGTGGCGCTGGCCACCACTCCGCAACAGTGAGCGCGGGCAGCTACGCGCAACCGCACGGACAACTGCTCTTTCGTTGGGAGCGACCGCGTCGGCGGAAGCTGGCGATCATGGGCTTTATCCTAGCCTCGTTAGGCTTGCATGTGCTTTGCTTTTTGCTCTTCCAGGTTATTTATCCGCCGGCCATTTCGCTGCTTCCGCCGCCCGCGCGCGTGAGCGTGATCGCGCCCACTTCCCCGGAAGCGCGCAGTTTTCTACAGTGGCTTGCGGCGGAGGATCCGGCGCTCGCTTCGCAAACACAACGGCCTGTCGAAGCTCGTGCCTATCAATTGCCAAAACTGTCCCACGTTCCTTCCTACGTGGCGGTGCCGCCAGAGTTGAAAGAGTTGCCGCCGCCGTCCGTGGAGCGGCTGGAGCGATCGGCCATGCCGCCGGGGCCGGTTCCGATGGAATCGGTCGCGCGCGCGCCTGGGTCGATCATCGCTTCGAGCGCGATTACGTTTTCCGGCGCGCTCCAGGGCGTGCCCTTCACCCAGACGGAGTTGAAATTCAAAGCTTCTTCGCGCGAGGCGCCGCAAGCCGCGCGCTTCCGCGTGGCTGTCGACCGCGCCGGAGTGGTGCGCTATTGCCTGCTCGACGCCTCCTCCGGCGACGCCGCGCTCGACGAAGAAGCGCGCCGCGCGCTCGCGCTTTGCCGTTTCGGTGTAACCGCGAAAGAGACTTCCCCTAACGACAAGCTGACTTGGACGACGGCGACAATCGATTTCGGCAGCGACCTCGAGCTGCCGCCGGCCGCGGAGCGCGCGCCGTGATTCGGGTCAGTCTCGCGGCCCTGGCCACGATTTATCTGCTGCTTTTTCTTGCGGCGGTTTTTCTCCTCTGGATAGTGGGCGAGTGGAATCGGCGCCGCCGTGAACAGCGGGCTCTGCGCCACCGGTTGCGGTGCGTGATTTGCGCTTTCGAATTTGAGGATCGGACGCCGACGCTGCTGCCTCGCTGCCCACGTTGCGGCAGCTTGAACGAACGCTTTAAACTGGATCGAATTTAACCATGGGAATGTGGATTGGCCGCAATCGAAAAGCTCGCGTCACTTACGGCTTCGACGAGATCGCGCTCGTCCCTGGCCGGGTCACGATTAACCCCAACGAAGTTGACATTACCTGGCGCCTGCCGCGCAAAGATACGGAGCCGCTCGAGTTCAAAATCCCGATCCTCGCGAGCGCGATGGACGGCGTAGTCGATGTGCAGTTCGCGATCGCGATGGGAAAACTTGGCGGCCTCGCCGTCTTAAATCTCGAAGGCGTGCAGACGCGCTACAAAAATCCGGAGGAAGTGCTGCAGAAAATTGTCGACGCGGACAAGGCCGAGATCACCGCCCTCCTCCAGAAGATTTATCAGGAACCGGTGCAGGAAGATTTGATTCGGGCGCGCGTGAAGGAAATGAAAGACTCGGGTATTCCGGTTGCGGTCAGTTCCATTCCGCAACGCGCGACTAGTTTCGGCGCGATCGCGCAGGAAGCGGGTGCTGATATTTTTGTGGTGCAGAGCACAGTCTCGACGGCGCGCCATGCCTCCTCGGAATATCAGTCGCTCGATCTCGCGGAATTCTGCCGTGAGATGCGCATCCCAATCATCGTCGGCAACACGGTCGGTTACGACGCGACGCTGGAAATTATGGAATGCGGCCCGGCCGCGGTCCTCATCGGCGTCGGTCCGGGCGCGGCTTGCACTTCGCGGGGCGTGCTCGGTCTCGGCGTGCCGCAAGTCACGGCGACAGTCGATTGCGCCGCGGCGCGCGACGCCTATTTCAAAAAGGCCTCGCGCTATGTTCCGATCATCACCGACGGCGGCATGAGCAAAGGCGGCGACGTTTGCAAAGCGCTCGCCTGCGGCGCGGACGCCGTCATGGTCGGGAGCGCGTTTGCCAAAGCGCACGAGGCGCCCGGTTGCGGCTACCATTGGGGTATGGCGACACCGCACGCCAATCTCCCGCGCGGCACGCGCATAAAGGTCGGCGCGACCGGTTCGCTCAAGCAGATCCTTTTCGGCCCGGCCGAAGTGGACGACGGCAGCCAGAATCTCGTCGGCGCCATCACCACCTGCATGGGCAATGTCGGCGCGAGCTCGTTGCCGGAATTTCAGCAGACGGAGATTATCATCGCGCCCTCGATCAAGACCGAGGGGAAACTTTTCCAGACGGTGCAAAGCGTCGGTATGGGGACGCGGTAAACTTAGCGACTGAACGATTGAAGGATTTAGCGATTAGCGAAACCCGTCCAGGCAAATCCCTCACTCCCTAATTCACTCAATCTCTAAATGAACAGACGAGTCGTCATCAGCGGCATGGGCGTTATCACGCCGGTCGGCCGCGAGCTCGAAACCTTCTGGAATAATCTGCTCGAAGGCCGGAGCGGAATCGTCGATATCTCGCGCTTCGACACCACTGGCTACGATTGCACCATCGCCGGTGAAGTCCGCGACTTCGATCCGAAGCCGGTCTTCAATAATCCGAAGGAACACAAGCGCACCGATCGCTTCACCCATCTTGCGATGGCTGCGGCGAAAAGCGCGATGGCCGACGCCGGCATCGACATGGAGAAAGTCGTGCGCGAGCGCTTCGGCGTCCTCGTCAGCAGCGGCATCGGCGGGCTCAAAACGCTCGAAGATCAGCACAGCGCGCTCGTCGATAAAGGCCCCGATCGTGTCTCCGCGTTCACCATTCCGATGCTCATCAGCAACATGGCGAGCGGGATCATCTCGATGGAGTTTGGCCTGCGCGGGCCGAACATGTGCATCGTCACGGCGTGCGCCACTTCGAATAACGCGATCGGCGAAGCCTGGCGGATCATCAAATTTGGCGACGCCGATATTTTTCTCGCGGGTGGCTCCGAAGCGGCAGTCATCCCGATCGGCCTCGGCGGGTTTTCCGCCATGAAAGCGCTGAGCACGCGCAACGACGAACCGCAGCGAGCTTCGCGACCGTTCGATCGCGATCGCGACGGCTTCGTCATCGGCGAAGGCGGCGGTGTCGTGATTGTCGAAGAACTCGAGCATGCGAAGGCGCGCGGCGCGAAAATTTATTGCGAACTGGCCGGCTACGGCCTCTCCGGCGATGCCTACCACATGACCGCGCCACCGCCCGACGGCGAAGGCGCCGCCCGCGCGATGAACATGGCGCTGAAGCACGCCCGCATCGCGCCCGAGAGCGTCGACTACATCAACGCGCACGCCACCTCCACCGGGCTCGGCGACATTTGCGAGACGCGCGCGATCAAGACCGTCTTCGGCGAGCACGCCCGCAACGGCCTCGCCATCAGCTCCACCAAATCGATGACCGGCCATTTGTTAGGCGGCGCGGGCGCGATCGAGCTGGCGGCCTGCGCGCTGGCCATTCGCGACGGTAAGATCCCGCCCACAATCAACCTCGATAATCCCGATCCGGAGTGCGATCTCGACTACACGGCGCATGTCGCAAAAGAAAAGCGCGTGCGCGTGGCGGTCAATAATTCCTTCGGCTTCGGCGGCCATAACGCGACCCTCGTCGTGACCGAGTTCAAAGAGTAGCGCGCCATTCTAGACGTCGCCTTCTGGCGACGCGGGTCTGCGCGCGGCTATGGAAGAATTTTCCGAAGATTCCTACCGCGCTTCGAAGAGCGAAGCGTCTACATCCATAACGCCGACGGCGCCAACTCGACGACGTTGCCGGCCGGATCGCGACAATAAATCGAGCGTCCGCCGCTCGACCAATCGACTTCGGATTCGATCGTCACCCGCGTTCTTGCAAATACGTTCGCCACCGATCCATCTCGGAGTCGGAAATGACGAACGCGATATGCCCGCTCCGGTCGCGCCGTGCGGCGGCACGCCCGCATCGGGGATTCGCGTCCGCGCCGGATCAAAAACCAGGAGAACCGTCTTGCCGCAACGAAAGGAGATGCCGCGGTCCTCCATCCTGGAAATTCTCTCCAAGCCAAGCACATCTCGATAAAACTTCTCCGCGGCGTCGAGATCAGCCGCGTAAATAGCGGCTTCGCTAAGTTGTCCCAGCTCCACCGGACAAAGTGGGCACGGTCGAAGCCAACGGCAAGACCGGGTTGCTGTTCGCGGCCCGGACTGTGAGATTGCTCGCGAAATGCAAGAGATCGGAAAACTGCTCGTGGTTTTTGGCGGGTTGGTCGTGCTCCTCGGGCTTGCACTCTGGAGCGGAGTCGGCGCGGGATGGCTCGGACGCCTGCCAGGTGATATCCGGATCGAACGCGGCCATTCGGCCTTTTACTTTCCGATCGTCGCCTGCATCATCCTGAGTATCGTCCTAAGTCTGCTCTTTTCACTTTTCCGTCGTTAGGCGAAGGGCCGGTTCGTTGCCAAGGAAAGCAACAACAGTTGTCGGTTGATTTTGGATTGACCTGAGGCGTCTCATCTGTCTTGAATCCGTCCTGTTGAGACAGCACTCTGCGCTCAAATGAAGAAAGCCCATATGTCACCCAAATTCTTTTTCGTTCGTTGACCGCCCTGGTCGCGGTCGCGATCGCACCGCACGGCGCAGCCAAACCGTTCCTGACTGCGACTAACTATCCGTCCGGCGAATATCCCAGCGCTGCGGTCGTGCGGGATTTCAACAACGACAAAATCGCGGATATCGCGAGCGCGAATACCAACGACGGAAACGTCAGCGTCTTCCTGGGGGAAAAAGATGGCACATTCGGACCAGCGAACATCTTTGCTGTGGGTGCCGGTGCGGTCGAGATAGCGAGTGACGATCTCAATGGCGATGGGTCGGCCGACCTTGTCGTCACCGACGGAGGCAAGTCGGTTTACATCGTCCTGGGAATTGGCGATGGCACGTTCGGCACGCCGAGCGCCATTACGCTCCACACTGATCCGATCGGGATCGAGATCGCGGATTTGAACAACGACGGCAAACTCGATCTCGCCATCGCCATCTTTGGCCCTTCCAATAACTCCAAGGGTGAAGCGGCTATTCTTTTGGGAAATGGGGACGGCACCTTTGCTGCGCCGGTTTTTTACCCCTTAAGCCATAACGGTTATCGGCTCGTCGCGACGGATCTGAACGGCGACGGCAAGCTGGACCTGGCGTGGCCATTCAACATTTCTCGACCGACCGAAATAGTCTCGCCGTCCTCCTGGGGAATGGCGAAGGGACTTTTCAGCCGGTGACAACTTCCATAGCCGGGGCCGCCACGGATGTCGCCGCGGGCGATTTCAACGGCGACGGAAAGACCGATCTCGCGCTCGCCGCGCAATATGCGAATGCCGTGAAGATCGCTCTGGGCAACGGCGACGGTACCTTCCAGCCCGCGATTTCCTACCCAGTCACCGGAGCCGCCTTGACCGTAGTTACGGCGGATGCGAACCGCGACGGCAAACTTGACCTGGTGGTCGGCGGCGGTCATTCGTCGGTTCTCCTCGGGAATGGCGATGGCATCTTTGGGACGGCCGTCGCTTACGGCATCGGCAATCGCTTCGCCACAGTCGGATACTTCAACCACGACAAAGCGCTCGACATCGTCGCGGGCGGCGGCTTTTCGGCGATTGGCGTCGCCTTCGGGAACGGCGATGGAACCTTTCGCGCCCCCGCACAGTATTCGGTGGGCAATCGCATAGACGGTTTTGATGCCGCCGATTTCGATAACGATGGCCATCCCGATCTGGTCACCGGGAGACTGCTCGGTTCTTCAGCGCAACTCTTGTTTCTGCACGGCACGAGGGACGGAGGATTCGTCCCCGGCATTCCATTCGGAAGCCTCGCGGCCGAGTTTGTCGTGGCCGCCGATTTCAACAGCGACGGTAACATGGATGTACTCGCGGCCACCTATGACGGCTTCGGGGTTTTAACTTTCCTTGGCAACGGCGACGGAACCTTCCAGGCGGCCAAGTTGACTTCCCTGACCGGCGGAGACCTCTGGCCCATAATGGGTGACTTCAACCACGATGGCCGGCCGGATGTGGCTGTCGCGGGAGCCGATACGAACAAACTCATGATCCTCCTTGGCAACGGTGATGGCACCTTCCAGTCCCCAATCACCTACAGCACTAAAAAGACTCCGCAGTCTCCCATAACTAGTGACTTCAACGGCGGCGGCAATCTCGACGTGGCGGTCTCGGATAACTCTGGTTCGGTCGAAGTCTTTCTCGGAAATGGCGATGGCACTTTGCAAAGTTCGTTAGTCACTTCGGCACCAAATGCGCTCTACTCTGCGGCGGCCGATTTCAACCGCGATGGTAAGCCTGATCTCGTTGTCGGCGGGCAAGGATTGAAGGTCTTCTTCGGGAATGGCGACGGCACTTTCCAGACGCCGGTAACAGTTTACACGACCTACGGACCCCTAAGTGTCTCTGACATCAATGGTGACGGGAAGATCGACATCGTAACCTCTGCGGATTTCGATGGCTTGGCCGTTATCCCCGGCAATGGTGACGGCACCTTTCGTCCTGCAATTCCGGTTGCCACGGGCGATCAATTCGCCGGCGACTTGATCTTGCGAGACTTAAACGGCGATGGCTTGCCCGAAGCCATCGTCTCCAATCTCTCTGACTCCTTCGGCGTCCTGCTCAACGCCACCCGTCCGCGGTAGTTGTTGCGCCACCGACGGTTTGCCCGTAGCGAGGTCGCGCGCGAACGTGGCCGCGATGCCGGAACTACGGAAACTGCTGGTCGTCGTCGGTGCCCTCACTGTGCTCCTCGGCCTCGTGCTCTGGAGCGGCTTTGGCACCGGGTGGCTTCCGGGCGATATCCGCAGCAAGCAAGGACCCTCGGCCTTTATTTTCCGATCGTGACCTGCATCATTATTAGTCTTTTGTTGAGTTTGATCCTTCGCTTTTCCGCAGTTAGGCAATGGCAACGGCGACCCAGAGAAAAGCCCAGCTCGAAAAGCACGTCTCCCAGCTGCGCAATTGCCGGCGCTGCCCGCTCATGCATCCGCCGCCCGTCTCCGGTGGGGCGGTCTTGAGCAATGTCCTGCTCGTCGGTCAGGCGCCCGGCGCGCGCGAACCGCTCGTGGGAAAGCCCTTCGCCTGGACGGCCGGCAAAACCCTCTTTCGCTGGTTCGAGGAAACCATTGGCCTAACGGAAGAAGAAGTGCGCGCGCGGGTCTATTTTGCGGCGGTCTGCCGCTGTTTTCCGGGCAAAGCGCCGGGCGGGAGCGACCGCGTCCCGAACCCGCAGGAGATCGCGAACTGTTCCTCATGGTTGAATCGCGAGTTCAAAATCCTCCAACCGCGCCTCGTTATTCCCGTAGGAAAACTGGCCATTGCTCAATTCGTGCCGGTGACGAAACTCGATCAGATCATTGGACGCAGTTTTCGCGTCGAGCGCGCCGGAGAAAAGTTCGACCTGATTCCGTTGCCTCATCCATCCGGCGCCTCGCCCTGGCATCGCATCCCGCCAGGCCGAGAGCTACTGCAGCAGTCGCTTCAGCTGATCGCAATTCACCCGGCTTTTCTTTAGGCAATGAATCAGGAATACAACGGAGAATAAGCAGGAAAGCAGGAAAAAGAAGCGAACTGATTTAGCTGCTGGATTTTATTTCCTGCTTTCCTGGGTCCCTGATTCATCCTTTCTTCTCCCATGCCTGAGCGCATTCGCGTCACTGTCTGGGGAGAGAATGTGCACGAGCGCGAAAACCCGATCGTGGCGCAGGTTTATCCCAACGGCATCCACAACTGCATCGCCGCCGGCCTGCGCGAAGACCGCGGCCTCGAAGTCGGCACGGCCACCTTGCAGGAGCCTTATCACGGCCTAGCGAAAAGCGTTCTGGCCGCCACCGATGTTCTCGTTTGGTGGGGCCACGCCGCCCACGGCAAGGTCAAGGACGCGGTCGTCGAGCGCGTGCTTCGCCGCGTCTGGGAAGGAATGGGTTTTATTGCGCTCCACTCGTCACATTACGCCAAGGTCTTCAAACGGTTGATGGGCACCAGTTGCTCATTAACCTGGCGGGAAGCCGGCGAGCGCGAGCGGCTTTGGGTTTGCAACCCCGGTCACCCGATCGCGCGCGGAATCGAGCGCTCTTTCGAGATCGAAAACAGCGAGATGTATGGAGAGCCCTTTGCCATTCCAACTCCGGACGAGATTATTTTTCTCTCCTGGTTTGAAGGCGGCGAAGTCTTCCGCAGCGGCTGCACCTGGAAACGCGGCAACGGGAAAATTTTCTACTTCCGCCCCGGTCACGAGAGCTATCCGATCTATTTCAATCCGGTCGTTAGGCGGGTGTTGCGAAACGCGGTGCGCTGGGCCGCGCCCGAAGGTCAACCATGGATCGACAGTTGCCCCAACATTCCAATCAGCAAAGCCCGCGAAAAACTCGTCGCAAAAGGTCCGCGCTTACACAAGGAAGGCGAAACGGGCTTTCGATAGGGCTCAATGTTCATTCGTTAGGCGCATTCAGAGTCTCACTTAGCCCGTCCGGGTAGCGCATGCGTCCCGCGTGCTGGTCGACGCGTCCCGCGGCGACGAACTTTCCCGGACGCGCAGGCATTCCGCATGACGGCGTGTAACGAAAGTTCGCGACGGTGGAACACCGTTGCCAGCACGCGAGACGCGTGCGCTACCCAGGCAGGCATCTTTCGAGCGCCGCCCCCGCGAACGAAAAAATGAAGACGAGACCACCGGACGATTCAGGTTGAGCGGCACGCTTGAAGTGATCCGAGGCTCGTTAGGTTGCGAAGTTGATTGTCTGCCGGAGGCGCGCTCGGCGCCCGCGGCACGAATTGAAGTTACTGCATGATCTTTAATTGGCTGCTGCTTCTCGTCCCGCTAGCACTGGCGCTGCATTACTTCTTCCACATCGGGCCGCTCTGGACCTTTGTTTCTGCGGTTCTCGCCATCGTCCCCCTGGCGGAATGGATTCGCCGCGCGACCGAGCAACTGGCCCAGCGCGCGGGCTCGGCGGTCGGCGGGCTGCTCAACGTCACTTTCGGTAATACCGCTGAGCTGATTCTGGCGCTCTTTGTCTTGTGCGCCGGTGAGACCACCGTGGTTAAAGGACAGATCACCGGCTCGATCATTGGCAACAGCTTGCTTGGGCTCGGCCTCGCCATCGTTGCCGGGAGTTGGGGGCGGGAGCGGCAATTCTTCAAGCGCGAGCGCGGCGGGTTGCTTTCAAGCATGCTCATCCTTGTCATGATCGCGCTCCTCGTCCCGGCGCTCTTCGATTACACAGAACGCGGCCTCTTCGCGCAGGCGGACGTGACCCGGCTGGACGAACGGCTTAGCCTCGCGGTCTCGGCCGTGCTGATCGCGGTTTATTTCGCCAACCTCCTTTACACGTTAGTCACACATCGGGATGTCTTCGCTTTCGCGGACGATGACCCGGAAACCGGGCATGCGGCCTGGCCTGTTTGGCAATCGCTTGGCGTGCTTCTCGCCGGTACCGCTTTGACCGCATGGGAAGCCGAACTCGTCTCCGGCGCACTCGACCAGACCTCCGCACGCCTTGGCATTTCCACCTTTTTCCTCGGTGTCTTCGTCCTCGCGGTGGTGGGCAACGCGGCGGAGTATGTGGCGGCGATTTACTTCGCGCGGCGCGATCGGATGGGTCTCGCCATCAGTATTACCGTCGGTTCAACCATCCAGGTGGCTTTGCTGGTCGCGCCTGTGCTCGTGATCGTTTCCCATTTCATGGGACATCCGATGAACCTGGTCTTCGACAATCCGCTGGAGTTGATCGCGATCGCCGCGGTTTCGTTCGCGGTCAATGCGATCGCGGAAGATGGCGAGACGACCTGGTTCGAAGGCGTGCTTCTACTTGCAGTATATGTCGTGCTGGGAATCGCGTTCTTCTTCGTCACGAAATAAGGAGAGACGTTTACAAGCTGTAACCGAAGCGAGGATCCAGCTTCGCCATCGCGGCGGCGGCGTATTCCTGATCGTGGGGCGAGAGGTAATCAGCGAAACCGCCGATTTTCCCACGGCGCACTTTGAAAGATTCCGGATCGCGTGGGTCGCCCGCGCGCAGAATTTTCGAGGCGAAGGCGCCGGCGGTCTCCAGTTTTTTCATGTTTTCGAAAGCGGAAAACTCCAGCGCGTGCGCGAAGGATTCTTCGGTCACGGGCCTTTCGCCTAACAAATGAAGAATTTCCGCTAAGCCTTCTCCTGGCGTCTCCCGGAGCGTCTCATAGCGGACGAGCAAAAAGTTCCGGCGGCCGGACCATTCCGCGAGCCAACTGTTCATCACCTCGATCATTGAGATGATGCCAAAGGCGGGATCACGCAGCAGCTCGGTAGCGGATTTCTTCTTAAGCTCGTTAGGCGTTTCCCTTGTCCGGCGGGTCAGCTGTAGGTAAAGCGAAACAAATGCGTCGCGCGGGTCGCGCGCCAGGAGAATGATCGACCGGCGGGCGCGCTCGCTTTGCGGGATGAGATATTTACCGCGCAACTTATCCCAGCGGTCGGCCTTCGTCCTTTCCTCGAAAAAATCGTGCGTGTAGATCACGCGCGGCACGCCTTGATACTGCTCCGGATGCAGAGTAAAAGGCCGGCCAATTTTTTTACAAAAGTAGGCGCAGAGAAACGTGCGCACCCATGTCCGCCCGCTTTTCGGAATCGAAACCACGAGCGCGTCCCCGCCGGAAAGCTGGCGGGCGCGGCTGCTCAGATTCCACCTCGCGAGTCGCATGCTTCACAGCTCCATGATGCCGCGCGCCTGTCTGCGCAAGGCGCGTTGCAGGCGAACACGGCCGAGCGCGCGCCGCAGCCGCCGCTGCCAGGGTTGCTTCGAAAAGAGCGGGCGGAAAAATGGATCGATCGCTACTCCGTGTTCGCGGCACAGCGCGATTGCCTCGGGCATCCAGAGGCTGCGCGAGATCGCTGACATGAGATAGGGAATAGGTGTGTTTTGGCGACCGAGATAGGAAAGGATTCGCATTTCTTGCGTGCGGGCGCTGCCGCGCGCTTCAAAATTCCACGCAGTCTCGTCGCTCCGCAAAATCGATTGCAGCGCGCTCCGCTTCCAGAGAGTCACCTGGCAACGCGTGCGTCCATCGGAAGCGGCCGGCACAATTCCGAAGCGCTCGTTGAGCGGCTGAAAACCGGCGTCGGGTTGTGAGCGGGCGCGGAAGCATAACGAGTCCGCACCAGATTCGATTACGTGGGCAAAATCTTCCGCCAGCTGCTCTCCTTTAACCGGCGACGTGAGGAAATAATCCTCCTGAAAATAAAGGATGTAGGGCTGCGGGATTCGCTCCAGCGCCGCGAGCAGGTTGCTCGACCAGCCCCGATCCTTGCCCACAGCGATCGGATGCAGCCGCTTCGAGCGCAGAGAAAGTTCATTCGCTAGGAGAAAAACCTCGAGCGGACATTCGCTCCAGAATTTCTCGAAGAACTCCGTGAACGGTTTCCAGGCATCGAAGAAAGCGTCGCAGCTCGAGACGAGGATCGCGACCGATTCAGTGAAGTCGCGCAATGCCGGCATCCGGCAGCGTCGGGCAGAGTATGTGCCTGCTCAATTTCCTGATCGCTTTTCTCTCGCCGGCGATCAGGAGGCGGGTCGACTGCGTACGCGGCAGGCGCGCGCGCGAGGCAGGCGGTGATGATAAGACAGGTATTTCATTAGTCGACTTTTCCTTCCTGGGGTTGTTTGTGATTCAGTTTTAGTTAGTCTGCCCATGCTGTTTAGTGTTCGAAACCAGCTGCGGCTGTTGAGCCAGGTGTGGTTGCGAATTTATTTTTCGAAGCTGCGCCGCCTGCTCCTTCAGCCCGATGGTCAGACCAGCGATTTGCTTTTGCTGCTGGACGAGAGCTGATTCAAACTTCTTGCGTTCCTCTGCCATTCGCGTTTCCATCTTTTCTACCTTGCGGTGCTCCTTGAGAAACTCGTTGAGCAACATCGCGTTTACTGCTTCGTAGCGGACGGTGTAAGGCTTACCCTGCTCGTCGCGCCCGACCAAATCAGGATCGATTCTCGCCACCTCCTCCGCCACCAGGCCAAACTGCGCGGTGCCTGCTGGATCCAAGTCTTCTTTGTAGCGGAAAGTCACCGGCTTCAGTGCGAGGATCGCCTCACTCGCAGCCGCCATCGGCTGGATGGCTTTCTTGTAGCCGCGCGGAGAAAGTCATCGTTCCGAGGTGCCCGTCGGAACCGACAACCACGCTAACTCCTTCGGCGACGGTCGCGCCCATGATGCCGGCGATGTAGGTCGCTGTTTGGGTTCTTTGTTTGCCGATCCGGATGGTGGCGGACTCACCCTTCTCGGCGCGATTGCTGATGTCGATATTATCGCTGCCGGTGGTAAGGTTGTAGCCTGCAAAGTAACCCAGTGCGACGTTGGAGTTACCCGCGCCGTTCTTAGCCAGAGCCTTGACGCCGACGGCGGTATTGTTGCTACCGCCGACATTCAGATCGAGGGCGTCATAGCCGGTCGCCGTGTTGTTGTTGCCGGTAAAGTTATTCAAGAGCGCTTGCGCGCCGCAAGCGGTGTTGAAATTGCCCTCGGAGCCAGCCAGAGCAGCAAAACCGGTTGCGGTATTCAATTCTCCCTTCGCGCCGTTGACTATTGCAAAATAACCAGTCGCGGTATTGTAATTTCCGCTTACGTGCTCGAAGAGAGCAGCTGCTCCGGTGGCGGTATTAGAATCGCCGGTGAGGTTGTTGAAGAGGGCGCTGCTCCCGGTGGCGGTGTTGAAGTCTCCGTCTGTATTCATGAAGAGCGCGTCGTTGCCGGTCGCGGTATTATCCAAGCCACCGATGTTACTCGCGAGAGCTTGAGAACCGGTGCCAGTGTTATCAAAGGCGCCGGCGTTGGCATAAAGCGCATGGAAACCCAAGGGCGGTATTGTCGCCCGCGTCACTCCTGCCATTGAAAAGCGCATCCTCACCTTCAGCGGTATTTCCCTCCGGGATAACCGCCATCCGGCGGCGGATCGACGGCAAAGGCAGTAGCGGCACAGGTCATAATGGAGAGGAGGACTAAGTGGGTTGTTTTCATGTCCCCGATTGTCTCAACCCGGCGCGCTCCTGACTAGAGAAAAGCAGGGGGCGCGAGCGCACAATGTAAGGAGCAACCGTCAGGTTAACTGTCGAGCAGTTATAACTCGCGCAATCCGCGAAAAAGTTCCGCGCGGGCTTCGCAAGCAACGCGCCGCACCCACTCGCTCTGCCACGACAGTGCTTTACGGATTCGGCGTGCTCTTCGCGGGGAACGGGCGAGCGGACATAGCAGGGCTGGCGATCACATCCTCCCCCTTGCTCATGCTCCCGGAGTGATCCGTTTTTTTTAATGCTGCGATGACATCGTCGGTGAAGTCGTCGCTCTCGCGCGAGAAGAGGAGAGGCGAGAAACCATTGAAAGTCGCCCCGGACTTGTCGAACACGACATCCATCTTCTTTGCTTTTATGAGCTCCAGGGCGGCACCAGTAATCTCCCGCACGATCTCTTCCTTCATCCGCAGCATTTCCTGCTGAAGCTGCTGTTCGCGCGTCTGCCGAAACTCGGTAATCTCGCGCTCCAGATTCTTTATCTCCGCGATTTTCTCGTCGCGTTCTTTTGCTTTTGCCGCTTTCGCCTCCGCGCTTAAAGCGGGT
Organism: Chthoniobacterales bacterium; assembly: GCA_013815325.1. Classification (GTDB taxonomy): domain Bacteria; phylum Verrucomicrobiota; class Verrucomicrobiia; order Chthoniobacterales; family UBA10450; genus Palsa-1392. The sequence continues at coordinate 20,953 of JACDGM010000046.1, read as the reverse complement.
TGGTCAATCTGCATGTTGATCCGATTGATCTCCTCGACGGCCTTTTTGTAGGCGTCAGCCCGGTCGTTGAATTCTTTGGTTGCGGCGGTTTTCGCCGCGTTCAATTTCGCCTCGGCGCCCTTCGTTTTGCCATAGCTCTTGAAGACGCGATTGACATCGACGGTGCCTATTTTCAGCTGCGCCTGCGTCTCCCCGGCACCAAAACTGGTCACAAAGAGCACGAGCAATCCGATCTCGATAATCTTCGGGAACATCATGGCGGGCTGGCGATCCCATCGTCGCCAAGAAGCGCTCGCACCGGGAGATCAAGGCGCAGGCGGGTGGGCGCTGCCGGGTCTTCGTTGAAAGAGGCCCGATTAGCCGCGAGAAAAGTTGCGCGCAAAGCGGTCAGCTCGGCCGCGCTCATCCGCAGGCTTAGGTGATTGCGCGAAGCTGGCGGCTGCGAGGTCCGCTCGATTGGCCGCTGCGCCAGCAATTCGTGTCGCCGATGACTTGGAAGAATTTCCCACTTTCCAAAAAGGACGACCCCGAGACCGGCGATCAGACAGGCGGCGGCGAGCAATGGGCGCGTCAACAAGTTGGGCCACGGCCAGCCTCTTCCCTCACTTCGTCGGTCGCTCGTTAGTCTGCGGCGCAAATCGCGCGCAAGGGAGCATGGAACTTCGCGCGGAAAATCCACCAGCAATTGATCGCGTCGCGCAGTCGTCTCCTGTAACGCCGCCTTCCCCGGAAATTCCCGCGCCAGCACAACGCCCAAGGCTGCGCGCCGTGCGGGCGAGATCGCCGGTTCGCTCTCAAGCAACCGGTCGCGCTGCCGCGAGATCCGGCGTAGGGCCAGGCTCCATTCATTAGTTTGCTTTAACTCATCCATCGGCATTCGTCAGGTTGGAGCGGGCCAGGATGACGAGCAGCCTTTCCTTGCATCTCGTTAGGCGAGTGCAAACGGTCTTCGCGTTCATCCTCCGGACGGCGGCGATTTCTTTGAAAGTGAGTTCGCCGAAGAAGTGCAAGTGCACCAGATCGCGATTCTCCTCATCCAATTCGCCCAATGCCCGGTGCAAAATTCCAGCCCGATCGCTTGCTGCGGAAACGTCTGCGGGAGATTTGGCGTCATCGCTCGGATCAATTGCATCATGGAGAGAAACGAGCAGCCCGGCGCCCCGTTTTCGGGCCGATCGCGTGCGATGAAAGGTGGCCGCTTGCTTCGCCGCGATCCCGAAGAGCCATCCGCGGAACGACCCTTTACCGCTAAATGTGCGGATGCCTTTGATCGCGGCTTCCAGCGAGACCTGCGCGATATCTTCTGCGTCTTGCTCAGCGAACGAGCGGTAGAGGCGATGCACGAAAGTCACCAGCACCGGCCACGCCGTGGAGAAAAGTGCATCCCAAGCCAAGGCATCACCCTCACGGCAGCTTCGGCCGAGCACTTCGATTTCTTCGAGGCGCGACCGGTCTCCCAGCGGCCGGCTCTCCGCTCCGGCTAAATAACCAGCGGCGTCGCGATGTTCCCGCTCCGCCTCATAGGGAGACACAACGCCGGTGCGCTCTTCGGAAAGGGCGAACGGCAGGCATGAAATCATTTTGCTACGGCCAGAAGAAAGACTCGTTCTCGGAGCTTGCGATCTCACCGCCCGCTCCCTATCAGTCTGGTCGCCAAGACCGATCGCGATACTTCAAGTTTCTCAAAAAAGTTGCATCAGGGTCGCACGCTGGAGGGACCGATCCCGATCGTTCTAAAGTGCACGGGACCTGCCCGTCCCTCCAGGCCGCAAATCGTTAGGGGCATATCGGAGCCGGTATTGGAGGAAACATTCTTCCTCGATCGTCCGCATCTCGACTAAGGAACAGCGCACGCTGGCGGGCAGGAAAGCGGGGTCCCGCCCCGTCAAAGTGGGCGCCTTTTTGCCGCCAAAGATGTAGGGCGCGATGGTCAGGTTGAGTTGATCGACCAGCCGTAACTCAAGCAGGCTGCGAAAGAGCTCGGCGCCTCCTTCGCAAGCGACCCGCCGCACGCCGTACTCGCTCTGCAACTGCGAGAGCATCCACTGCAGATCCACACTGCGGGCGTCGCTCAAGCGCAGGGTCGCTTTCTCGCGCAACGCGATCTGATATTTGCGCGGCATGCGCGTGGTCGAGAAGATCACGATGGGCGAGAAGCCGGTCTGGAAAATGTTAAGCGCTGGATCAATACGGCCTTCGTTGGAAACAATGACGCGCAATGGGTAAGGCGGTTGGCCGCGCTCTTCGCGCTCCGCGCGCATTTTCGGGTCGGGTAGGCCGAGCCGGACGTTGTCGCGTGCGAGCGTACTCTTGCCGATAAGGACGGCATCGCCTAACGAGCGCTGGCGCAGGAGGTGGCGCTTATCTTCGCGCGAGGTGAAATCCACCGGCGAAAAAGCGCGCGTCGTAATTTTGCCATCCACGGTCATGGCAAAGGTCACGGCCACAAAAGGCCGGCGGCGGCGGTCCATAGGTCTCATGGACTCAGCCGACCTATTAGCTTCGCCTTACTCGCTTTCGCTGATTTCATGCTCCAGCGTCACCACTTTCTCGCGCATCTCGCGCAGCTTCACGTGGCCTTGCTGGCCGCTCGGTTTGTAGAAAAAGTAGACGATCCCACCGGGCGCGCAGGAGATGAGCATAACGAGAAAACTCATCGAGCCGATAAGAACGGCAACTGCTTCGGGCACCCCGCAAAGACCGTGCAGCATGACTTGGAAAATTTTCTCGCGCAGCCCCACGCCGGCAAAGCTGATCGGAAGCGAAGAGATGGTGCGCTCTATCGGCATGATCGCAAAAAAATCGAGCACCCCGACGCGGGCGCGAAAGGCGTAGGCGACGCAGAGGAAAGTCGCGAAGGTCGAAAGGTGCGCAATGATCGACGCGCCGAAAGCGGCCAGCGTGGCGCGCCAATGATGTGCGTAGAGATGATAGGAGGCGGAAAGCTCGATTAACTTCTCGCGGCCGGGGAAGCGCACCGGGAGCGAGTGCGCGAGATTGAAGCCGCTGACCACGAACGACGTCACGAGCATGAGGATCGCGCTGCCGAGAATGGCGATGAGCAGCCAGACGAGGTGTTTCGTCTCGGGGAGTTGCGTCAGCCAGTCGTAGCGCAGCGCGATCAACGCACCCGTGATGCTAATCAGTCCGATGAGACCGATCATGCGATCGAAGACGACGGCGAGGAGCGCGCCGGTCGCTTTGCCCGGGGTTTCTTTTAAAAGCAGATAGCTTTTCATGATGTCACCGCCGGTGCCGCCGGGCAGGAATTGGTTGTAAAACATCCCGATAAGAAACAGGCCCGAGACACGCGGAATACTGAGGTGAATTTTCTGCACCTTGAGCAGGATGTGCCAGCGAATGGCGGCGACAAATTCGACAACGAAATACGCCAGCACCGCGCCCGCGATCCACCGGTAGTCCGCCATGCGCAACGCGATCGCCATCTGCGCACGCTTCTGCGGATCGTGGAAAACCCAGAAGAGAACCGCGATCGTGACCGCGATTTGCAGAAGGGAGAGGAGAACTTTTTTCATTCGGCGAAGCGCAGCTTAGTTTAAGAGGCAGCGTCGGCAATCATCGATGTCGCGCGGATCTCTAACCCCGAGCGTCTAGAGATAGCAGCGGTCTTCGCGGGTCAGAGACCGCGCTACATGAACCGCTCTTTCCAAAGCGTGACGGAACGGCGGATTTCGTCAGCCGTTTTGCGCGGGCTCATTTCCCAGACTAATAAGCAGGCCGGCGGCAGAAGCGGAACCAATCTTTCCAGATCGATGTCGCCTGCGAAAGGCGGCTGATGATCCTGCGCCGGCCAGATGCAATCCTGCAAATGGCAGCCTAACGTTTGGGGCCCGATTGTCTCCAGCCATGCCGCATGATCGAGGAAGCCGAGGTTCTCCTTGATTTGAATATGTCCCATGTCGTGCCAGTAACCGACCTGCGGCGAAGCAAGCTCGTTGAGCAGCACCGGCAGCTCGCGCTCACTCGGAATTTCCTCGTAGCCGCGCCGGCCCTCGATCCCGAGCCGGACGTTTTTCGCGGCCGCGTGCTCGATGATCGGCTTGAGGCACTCCTTCACCCGCTCCAGATAAATGGGCGCGTTCGCCTCGCGTTTCGCAACAGCACTGACCTTCCTTTTCACATACTCGCGCGAATACATCCTGCCGGCTTTGGCGAGGGCGATGAGCGGCTCGGTCACGGGTGAAATTGGCACGCGGCCGCAGTGCAGGACGACGAACGGCGCCTCCAGCCGCTCCGCGAAATCAATCGTCTGCAACGTCTGTTTCACCGCCCGGTCGCGCTCCTGCGCGGCGCGGGCCGAGAAAGTGTAACAGTCGGGCGACGCGCTCATCACCTCTACCGGCAGGGGACAAAAATTGTGCAGACTGCTGAAGCGGACAAGACCGGCATCGAACATTTTCTGAATCCCCGGCATGAGCGAAATGCGCGTGCCGTGCCCGAGCTCGATGAGATCGAAGCCGAGTTTGTTCTTGATCTCGCGCAGCATCGCATCGCCCGCAGTGTGGCGGCTGGAATTCCAGCAGGTCGAGAAGGAGATCATCTCGCTAGCCTAACGATCAAGGCCCAGAGCCCTCCGTTTGGCGCACCTGCGGGATCGATCATTTCTACTGACGCGCTGCACTACGAGGGAGCTGCCGCCACTTCCGAGACCTCGGAACTCCTCATCGTCGCGGGCGTCGCATTCAACCGTCCTCCGATCCGGCTGAGAATGAAAAGCGCGACTACGGCATAGCCGATCGCCGAGGCGGCCAGCGCCGTGCGCATTCCGATAGCGTCGGCGAGGCTGGTCACGCCGAGACCGGCGACCGGCATGAGGCCAAAAAAGCTCAGGCCCATCACCGCCGAGACGCGACCGCGCAGGTGCGCTGGCGCGCGTTCCTGCACGATCGTGTTTGAAAGACCAAAAATCATCGACAAGCCTAACGAGATGACGACGAGCGAGCCGGCCGCGAAAAAAAAATCGTGCACGCGGCTGAGGACGAGCACCGCTATCGCCACGGCCACCGCACCCGCCGTCATCCAACCGAGCCGGCGCGCATGCGGGATGGTGATCAAACCAATCGCGCCGACCACCGAGCCGATCCCCGCCGACGCCATCAAGTAACCAAATTTATCCGGGCCAAAATGGAGGACGTCGCGAGCGTAAAGCGGCATCATGACCGAGACAGTCGGGAAAATGAAAATGGTCATGCAAGCGATCATGCCGACCATCGCGAGACTTGGTTTGTCCGCGCGCACGTAACGGAAACCGTCCTTGAACCCGCTTGCGCGCTGTGCCTCCTCCTCCTTGCTCCCGGGCACGCGCGGCGGGAGCGAGAGGAGAGCGATGATAAGTGCGACGAACGAAAACGCGTTTGCGAAAAATGCCGCCGCTGCACCCCAGGCGGCGACGACGAGGCCGGCCACCGAGGGACCGACAAAACGCGCGCAATGAAACACCGCGCGATCGAGCGCGACGGCGCCGGCAATCTCCTCGCGTTTCACCAGCTCCGGGACGAGTGCGGAAAGCGACGGATGCTCAAAAGCGAAGGCCACGCCTAACAATCCCGCGACCAGAATGATGTGCCAGATCTGGATGCGCTGGGTGTAGATGAGCCAGCCGACCACGAGCGCGAGTGCGATCTGCACGACCTGCGTCCAGACGAGGATCTTGCGCTTGTCAAAACGATCCGCCACCGAGCCGCCAAACATGGTGAGAAAAATCATCGGCAATCCGGCGGCGAAGTTGACCATACCGAGCATGATCGCTTTGTCCGTTAGGGTGCTCATCACCCAGCCCTGCGCCATGATTTGCATCCAAGTGCCGGTATCGGAAACGGAGGTGCCGAGGAGATAACGGCGGAAGGGCCCGGCGCGCAGCAGCGCGCGGGTGTCGCGTCCCCAAGGTGATCTGTCCGGCTTCATCGGATGCAACCATTACGCGGTGAAGGGTGGAGCCGCAACGCTCGGGAACCGGCCCTAACGCGCAATCTGCAAGGCGCGTTGCATCAGCCCGGTGACCCGACTCTCGTCGAGAGCGGCTTGCTCGTTATTCCAAGTCATCGTTAGGGCCGACTAGTCGCCGGCGGTCGATCGCAGCAAATAAGTGAGGCTGATCGCGCCCGGTTCGGAGCCGCCTTTGTAGCCGGCGTAAGCCCACTGCGCGCGCGGGATTTCCAAGCCCGGATTGATCGCCAGAATTTCGCGAATTGGCTGAGTCTTCGGGTCGCCTTCGGTCCCCTCGCGCAGGTAATTCATCACCCCGCAGAGATCCCGGGCGGAAGCAAACCACTCAATCGAATCAAGGTGGGACGGCCGCCCATCGGGGAAAGGCTTCACCCCCTCGCGTTTGATGCCGGCGATTTCTCTCTCGAGCAAGGCGCGCCGGCCCTTTTCGTCGAGCGCAAGGTAGCGCGCGGCCATTTTTCCGCTCGGCTCGCCTTTGAGCTTGAACATTTCCAGCGTCGAAAGAAACGGCCGGTTCAGCGCCGGTTTGCGGTGCCCGGCCACGGCTTGAATTTGCGCGACCCTTTCGCGCCCTAACGTCCTTAAAAGTTGATCGGCCGCGGTGTTGTCGCTCACAGAGATCATCATCCCGCGAGGGTGTGGAGGGTAAGAGGCGAGCCGACGGGCCATTTCTGTAAGGAGCCGGACGGCAAGGACAGCGCCCTCGCTTCGAGGGGAACGACATCGCTCAAGCTGCGTTCACCTGCTTTCACGGCGCGCAGCAGTTCGCCTAGGATATAGAGCTTGCAGGCCGATCCGATGGCGAGGGGCTTGTCTGGATATTACTCGGCGACGGGAACAATTTTAGCGCCGGCCAATTTCGCGAAGAGGAAACTCTTTTCACCGGGCAGCCCCTTCGAATCCCTGATGATGTCTTCGAGAGAACCGGCTCCGGGCGTGAGCGGCCCGAGGAATAGCCCCGCGATCAAATACGGCGCGCTGGCTTCGATCGCCAGGGTCGCGGCCGCGGCGACGCCGCTGGCAAAAGTGAATTTGAAGCGACCCGAATTGGGTCCTTCCCGCCCGACCAATCTTGCCCCGGTGCAGCGGCCCGCGTCGGCAAAATACTTGCTGAAAATGGAGGTCAGTTGCGAGGCCGGGACCTGCGCGAGAAAAGGCGTGTTAAAGAGTTTCTCGTAGCCGCCGGGGTCGGCGCGAAACAATCGGCCACGCCTTGCGCGCGCTCTTCGAGGGAGGGCGCCGGAGCGTCGTCGTTAGGGGTTTGTGCCTTCGGTCGCAGGAGCGATGGAGGGCCCGCCGGGGTTGGCCGAACAGTCCCACCCCAAAGCTCGGTGACGAGAAGAAGTGTGAGCGTCAGACGCGTCACGTCTTTCACCACGGGCGGAGTTTTGCGCTTACGGCCGTTCGCCGAGCGGCGCCACTTTTTTGCCGACGGGTTCGCCGACGTATTCACTCAGGGGACGATAGAGGCGGTTGTCCTCGAGTTGCTCGAGGACGTGCGCGCACCACCCCGAGCAACGCGCGATCGCGAAGACCGGCGTGAAGAGATCGGTCGGGATGCCTAACGAGTAATAAACCGTCGCGGAATAGAAATCGACGTTCGCGTTCAGGTTCTTCTTTTCCTTCATCAACTTCGCGATCCGCTCCGACATGTTGATCCACTTCGGGTCGCCCAGTTTTTCGCTCAGCTTCACCGCCATCTTCTGCAAATGCGGCGCGCGCGGGTCGAGCGTTTTGTAAACACGGTGCCCGATGCCCATGATCTTTTTCTTCTGCGCAAGCTGCTCCTCGATGTAGGCATCGACCTTGTCCTCACTCCCGATCTCTTCGAGCATTTGGATGACCCCTTCATTGGCGCCGCCGTGGAGCGGGCCTTTTAGCGTCCCGATCGCCGAAGTAATCGCAGAATAAATGTCACTCAAAGTCGAGATCGTGACCCGTGCGCTGAAGGTCGAGGCGTTCGTTCCGTGATCGGCATGCAGGACAAAGGCGACATCGAGAGTGTCGCTCGCTTCTTGCGAAGGAGCTTCGCCCGTCATTAAATAAAGGAAGTGCGCCGCTTCGCCGAGATCGGCGCGTACTGGCGGCAATTCCTTCCCTTGCCGCGCGCGGTGAAAGTAGGCGGCGATCACAGCGATCTTGGCGGTGATGCTGCGCGCGCGCTCCCTGTTCACCTCAGTCGTCGCCTCCTTGTCCATCCCCGGATCATAAACGCCGAGCATGGAAACAGCCGTGCGGATGACATCCATCGGCTCCGCCTTCTTCGGGGCTTTCTGCAGGAAACCGATGATGTCCTGCGGCAGCTGGCGCTCCGAGCGCAAAGTCTCGCGGCAGTTTTCAAGCTCCGCCCGATTCGGCAGCTTGTTGTTCCAAAGCAGGTAAACGACTTCTTCGTAGCTGACCTTCCCGGCCAGCTCGTTGATGTCGTAGCCGCAATAAATGAGCTGGCCTTTGTCGCCAATGACGTCGCTCAGCCGCGTGCTGTTGGCGACGATTCCTTCGAGTCCACGTGAGATCATATCGACATTGCTCTGTTAAAATTATCGCCTGCGCACTCTCGGCACCGCGGGCACTTCAAGTCGGTGATCAGCGAAAGATCAATGACGGTAAATGACTCACCTTGCATTGACATCAGCACGGCCGTTCCTCCGCCTCCGGCTAGAGCGAGAAAATCCGGATGCGGGACATGCAGCTCGGGTCCATCGGCCAAGTGAATCGTGAACGGCTGAAAGGGAGCTTTGCGCCCTACGCTTCGCAGATTCTCCATCGTCATATGTCAGTTTAGTTGCCCGCCGTCATCCGCGCAATCAACGTGTCCGCCATCGCCGCAGGCGTGTCTGCCACCGCGATCCCGGCGGCCTTGAGCGCTTCGATTTTTCCTGCGGCAGTTCCTTTTCCACCGGAAATAATCGCCCCCGCATGTCCCATGCGCCGCCCTGGCGGCGCCGTCGCTCCAGCGATGAAGGCGGCGACCGGTTTCTGGCAGTTGTCCTGAATCCACGCGGCCGCTTCTTCTTCCGCGGTGCCGCCAATTTCGCCGATCAAAATCATCGCTTCAGTTTTCGGATCGTCATTGAAAAGTTTCAGGGCGTCGAGATGCGACATGCCGTTGATAGGATCGCCACCGATGCCGATGCAGGTCGATTGACCGTAGCCGCGCGAAGTGAGCTGCCAGACCGCTTCGTAGGTGAGCGTGCCGCTGCGCGAAATGACGCCGACGCTGCCGGGCTTGTGAATGTATCCAGGCATGATGCCGATTTTGCATTCGCCCGGCGTAATGATGCCGGGGCAATTCGGGCCGATGAGCCACGATTTTTTGCCGGCCATCTGCGCCTTCACCCGCATCATGTCGGCGACCGGAATCCCTTCGGTGATGCAAATGACCAGCTCGACGCCGGCATCGACTGCTTCCAGAATTCCATCCGCCGCTCCGGCCGCCGGCACGAAGATAACCGAGACGTTGCAACCGGTTTCCTGGCGCGCTTCCCAGACCGTGTCGAAGACCGGAATCTTGTCGTCAAACATCTGGCCGCCTTTTCCCGGGGTGACGCCGGCGACAACGTTTGTCCCGTAATCCATGCACTGCCGCGCGTGGAATCCCCCGGCGCTGCCGGTGATGCCCTGCACGCAGAGCCGCGTGTTTTTATCAACGAGAACAGACATCAGGCGAAAAATCCGAAATCCGAAATCCGAAACAAGCACGAAATTCAAAAAGCGAATGTTCAAAATATCCGCTGCCACGCCGAAGAGCTGTTTTTGGAATTTGAATTTCGGTCATTCGGATTTGTTTCGAAATTCGATATTCGGGTTTTGGATTTAATTCGTTAGGCACCGTTGCGTTTGTGGAGCATCAAGCTGTTTCCGTCCGGGTCGAGCACAATGCCGAATCGGCAGACCGGCGAATCCATCAATTCCATCGCGATCGTCGCTCCGCTCTCCTTCACCCGCTGCATCATGGCATCCACGTCGTCGCATTCGAATGCCGCCATCGTCCCACCCTGCGCTGCCTTCCATTGGTCGCCGTAGGCGCCGATCGCGAACGTTCCGCCGCCCACCTCATACTCGATCCACTTCGCTTCCGGATCGTTCGAGGCGGGCTTGAGCCCGAGCACGCCTTCATAAAAATCCCGCGCCCGTTTCAGGTCGGTCACGGGTGAGCCGACGAATGCTATTTCTTTAATCATAGTTTCTCCTTTGCTGCTGCCACCACTTTGCGCGCCGCGTCACCAAGATCATCGGCCGCGATGACGGCGAGACCGCTTTGCGCGATCAATTTCTTGCCCGCCGCGACGTTCGTTCCTTCCAGCCTAACGACCAGCGGCACCGGCAGCTTGACCGCTTTGACTGCGTTGATGATCCCCTGCGCGATCACATCGCACTTCATGATGCCGCCGAAAATATTGACCAGGATCGCCTTCACGTTTTCGTCGGAAACGAGGAGCTTGAACGCTTCGGTCACCTGCCCCTCGGTCGCGCCGCCGCCGACGTCGAGGAAGTTGGCCGGGCTGCCGCCATAGAATTTGATGATGTCCATCGTTGCCATGGCAAGTCCGGCGCCGTTGACGAGACAGGCGATGTTGCCTTCGAGTCCGATATAGTTGAGTCCGTGCTTCGAGGCCTCGACTTCACGCGAATCCTCCTCCGCAGTGTCGCGCATCGCGGCGATCTCCGGATGCCGGTAAAGCGCGTTGTCGTCGAAGTTGAATTTGGCGTCGAGTGCGAGCACCTCGCCGGTCTTGGTGACGACGAGCGGGTTCACTTCCACCATGGAGCAATCCGATTCGATAAAAGTGCGGTAAAGCGCGGCGAAGAGTTGGGCGGCCGGCTTTATTTCGCTCGATTTGAAACCGAGCTGCTTCGCCAGTTTGCGCGTTTGAAATGGCTGCAAGCCCGCGAGCGGATTTACCGGCTCGCGCATGATCTTCTCGGGAGACTTCTCCGCCACGGTTTCGATTTCGACGCCGCCTTCCGTGCTCGCAACGATCAACGGCGCGGCGGTCGCGCGATCTAGGAGCACAGCAAAATAAATTTCGCGCTCGATGTCCGCGGATTCGGCCACAAGGACTTGGTTGACGATGCGGCCCGCAGATCCGGTCTGGTGCGTGACGAGCGTTTGCCCGAGCATCTTTCCCGCGACATCACGCGCTTCCTCCGGCGAATTCACGAGGTGCACCCCACCCTTGAACCCATTGGCAAAGGTTCCTTTCCCGCGTCCGCCGGCGTGGACCTGCGCCTTCACCACGAGTTCGTCGCTGCCGAGATCGCGCGCGATTTTTTCCGCTTCTTCCGCGGTCGAGGCGACCTTTCCGCGCGTCGTCGCCGCGCCGAATTTTTGGAGCAATTCCTTCGCCTGGTATTCGTGAATGTTCATGCGTAGGGCGGATTGCAATTACCGCGCGAACGGCTGAGCGGCAATGGCTTTTTCTCCAGGACTCACAGTTCTCATCCGGCAGCACTCCTTGCGAGCCGTGCGCCGAATCAGTACGCAAAAAAACGCACACGTTTCGGAGCCCTTCCGAAGCCGGCGCGTCTTTCGCTTCGCCTAACGAATTACTTCTTTACGATCTCGGCGTTCTCCAGCAGCGTCACGCCGCCGTTGTTCGCCATCTTACCTTTCAACGTCACGGTCTTGCCCGCGAGCGGCGCGAGTTCGTCGTTCATCGGCTTGTGCGCCCCGACCACGAGATACGCTTTGCCATCACTCACGATGCCAACCGGGCCGCCGCCTTTGATGCATTTTTCGCCGCAACTGGCATGCTTGTCGCCCATCGCGTTGTGATCGACGTAACACATCATGTCGACGATCTCGCCGGTCACTTCCTTAGTCGCGGAGGCGTCAAGTTTTTCTTTGCCCTGCTCAGCCGCGAAGGCCAGCGGCGAAGTCGCGAGCGCCGCCGTGAAGGCGACCGCCACTGCGACTTGCATCAATTTCGGTAATTTTGGATTGCTTAAATACATGCGCGCAACTTCCGCTTAAACGGCCAATCGTCAATCGTTCGTCTTGGCGCTGTGCTTTTCAATCAGCCGCGCGAAATCAGCAAAGAAATAGCCGGCATCGTGCGGCCCGGGCGCTGCTTCGGGATGGTATTGCACACTGAAGATCGGCAGCTCGCGGTGGCGCATTCCTTCCACCGTACCGTCATTCAGGTTCACGTGCGTCACTTCGATCTCGTTAGGCAAAGTCTCGGGATCGACCGCAAATCCGTGGTTCTGCGAAGTGATCGCGACTTTTCCCGTCGTGAGATCTTTGACTGGCTGATTGCCGCCGCGATGTCCGAACTTTAACTTGAAAGTGCGGCCGCCAAAGGCGAAGCCGAGCACTTGGTGGCCGAGGCAAATTCCGAAAATCGGAGTGCGCCCCATCAGGCCGCGCATGGCCTCATGCGCGTAATCGAGGACGGATGGATCCCCCGGTCCATTGGAAAGAAAAACGGCCTCCGGTTTTAACGCGAGCACCTCCGCCGCGGTCGCGGTCGCGGGGACGACGGTCACGCCAAATCCATTCTGCCGCAGCCGGCGCAGGATGTTTTCCTTGATGCCGTAATCGTAGGCGACGATGCGATGTCGAATCGGCGGGAGCTGGCCCCGCCCCACACTCGCAGTCGCCCACGCCGCGCTCGATGTGTCGCCCGGGTCCCATTGGTAGGCAGCCGGCGCCGTCACTTCGCGCACGTAGTCCATCCCGGCCACACCCTCGCCTTCGCGCGCGCGCCGGATCGCCTCCTCGATGGAAATTGCCTCTGTCGTTAGGCAGGCTTTCATCGCGCCGCGGGTGCGCAGATGCCGCGTCAGGGCACGCGTGTCGATCCCCTGCGCGCCCGGGATGTTCCAGCGCCGCAAATATTCATCGAGCGAACTCTCGGCCCGCCAGCTACTCGCGACCTCGCTCAATTCTTCAATCACAAAGCCGCGCACATGCGGCGAGCGGCTTTCAGCGTCGGCCTCGTTTGTGCCGTAATTACCGATGAGGGGATAAGTCATCGCCACGATCTGCCCACGATAGGAGGGATCGGTCAGCACTTCCTGATAGCCGGTCATGGAAGTGTTGAAGCAAATTTCGCCGACGCAGTTGCCGACCGCGCCAAACGATTCGCCCTCGAAAATCCGGCCATCTTCCAAGGCAAGAAGTGCGCGCATGCTGGCGCCGAATCTGGGGGCGGCTGCGTGAAATGTCGAATAATCCATTTCCTAAAATGTGCGCTGTCCTAAGGTGACTAACGATGAGCGCGCCCGATCCCGATCCCGCGAAACGCCCGCTCCTTTTCCCCGACCCGGTGATTGAGTTCTACATGGCGAAAATCGATCGCCCCGCCCTCCGCGAGCAACTGCAACGAACGCCGGAGGAAAGATTGCACTGGCTGGAAGAGAAAATGAAAAGCGAGCAGCCCGCAGAAGATTCTTCAGCGCGAGAAGAGCCGCCGCCCTGGCCGGCCCGAAAGAGTAAAATCGACATGGGCGTTGATCCGGCGTGGTTTGCCGAGGCCAGGGCTGTGCCGCTTTTGGTCCCTGACCCGGTGATCGAAGCGTATCTGGAGGATGTGGATCGAGGGTTGATCCGGCAAGCGTTGGAGCTTTCTGTGACTGAGCGATTCGAGAGATTCCATCGGTTGATGAAAAGCGCGTACGAGCTGCGCCGTGCCTGCGCGGAAGCACCAGCCTAACGATCAATGACGTCGAAGGACGAAACGGATTTTCCCATGGTTCTGCGCACGCTGACGGAGGCGCGCATTGATTTCATCGCGGTCGGAGCAATCGCGGCGATCGCGCACGGAATCATTCTCACCACGGAAGACGTGGACGTCGTCTATGCCCGCACGCCGGAGAACCTGCAACGCATCGTCTCCGCGCTGACTCCGTTCCAGGCTTATCTGCGCGGCGCGCCTCCCGGGTTGCCCTTCCGATTAGACGAGCGCGTCTTGCGGAACGGCCTGAATTTCACCTTCGCGACCACGCTGGGGAATGTGGATTTACTGGGAGAGGTCAGCGGTGGCGGCAGCTTCGAGCAGCTCTTGCCCTACGCTGAAATGAAGAGCGCGTTCGGTGTTCAATTTTTCTGCGTCGGACTCGACAAGTTGATCGTGCTCAAACGCGCTGCGGGGCGGGCGAAAGATTTCGAAATGGTGGCGCGATTGGAAGCTGCGCGGCAGGAAAAAATCGCGGCCGAGAAGCAATCAATGCGCCCGGATCAGAGTTGATTCGTTAAAACGAAGAAGCCCGAACTGCTTTCGCAGTTCGGGCGTTTGAATTATTACCCCGCTGGTGCCGTTTAGGTGGATGTCCCGTTCCCTTATGGTAACGGGCGGGTGACCGTCGCGGGGGCGTCTGACTTCCAACTAAGGCATGCCATCTTCCCCTCACGACCTGGCCCCCTGTGCTAACAAACATCGGTCCGGGAATCACACCTGTAATCTCGAACACCGCAGGGTAAATTTTCTTCCTCCCGGAAAAATCCGGGTCTCGGAAGTCGTCGATTGAGAGCTGAAAGTAGACACCAATAGGTCTTTGAACCTTCAACTCTCAATCGGCTCCTCCCGCTATTTCAAAGAACAGTCATTCCCGCAACTCCACTCCTAACTCCCTTCGCATTCGCTCGCGAATCCGGTCGTGGGCCGCGTTCACTTCGTCGTGCGTGAGTGTGCGATTTTTGTCCTGGTATGTCAACGTATAGGCGAGTGATTTGCGGGCGCCGCCCAGATTTCCCGCTGCTTTTCCGCTGAACAAATCGAACAACTCCACTGCCGTGAGGAGCGGCTCAGACGCACTCGTTAGGGCGGTGAGGATCTCCGCGTGGGTGAGCGTCTCCGGCGCGAGCAGCGCGATGTCGCGCGTGACCACGGGGAAGCGTTGCAGCTCCTGGAAAGAGCGCGGCTGCAGCGCGCTCTCCAGCTCGTTAGGCAAGTTCAGTTCCGCGAGGAACACCGGCGCGGTGGCTCCGGCCTTGCTCGCATGTGCCGAAGAAAGTTGCCCCGCCAGACCGAGCAGAGTGCTGTCGGAATAAATCCCGGCGGCAAGCGCGAAGTTCGGATTCTCCGAGCGCTCCCAGCGCAGCGGGCCCAGCCCCAGCGCCTCCAGCGCGCCTTTGAGATCGAAGAGATCGAGCTGCCGCGCACGGTCTCCCCGCCAATCTGCCGCGCTCTCGGCCCGCCCCGAAACTAGAAGCACAAGGTGCCGCGCTTCCGCGCCGTAAGGCGGCAAAAAAGCGCGCCCGAGTTCGAAGAACCGCACACTCTTTGCGCCCGTCCGGAGGTTGCGCTCGAGCGCGCCGAGCAATCCCGGGATAAGGCTCGGCCGGAGCGCGACGTGATCTTCACTGAGTGGATTGCGCAGCTCCACCGCCTGCTCCGCGAAACCTTCGCCTACCGAACCGCGACTGACCAGCGCGGAGGTGCGCGCCTCGCAAAAGCCGCGCGCCACGAGTCGCTGCCGAAGGTTCTTTTCAGAATCGTAACGGCGATCCGCGGCGGAGGTTGTCGTAAAACAGCTGCGATCGGAGCCGCGGATCTGGTTAATCCCAAACACCCGCACGATCTCTTCAATCAGATCGACTTCGCGCCTGAGGTCCGAGCGGTAGCTCGGAATTTTCCAAGTCGATTGGTCGTCTGTTCCGCCGAGTTTTTGCAGCCCAAAACCTCCCAGAATCCGGTCTGCTTCCGCGGGCAGAACGGTGGCGCCGAGTAGCCGATCGCAGCGCGCGTAGCGCAACGAAAAGCCAGCCGGCGGCGCGGGCAGCGCGCCAGCCACGACCGTCTCGGGAGTCGCGGCGCCACCCGCGCACTCGACGAGCAACTGCGTCGCGCGGACCGACGCGCGCAAAATCATCTCCGGATCCACTCCGCGCTCGAACCGATAACTAGCATCACTCGGCAGGCTCAACTCGCGCGCCGTCCGCCGGATGCTCGAAGGCAAAAAATAAGCGCTCTCGAGAAGAACATTGCGGGTCGCGCTCGTGACGCCGGTATCTGCGCCACCCATCACACCGCCGAGCGCGATCCCACGCTGTGCATCGGCGATGAGAAGATTTTGCGGGTTGAGGTTGTAGGTCCGCCCATCCAGGGCCAGAAACTTCTCGTTAGGCTGGGCCAGGCGCACGTTGATCCCCCCCGTCAATTTATCGGCATCGAAAGCGTGGAGCGGCTGGCCGAGTTCGAGCATCACGAAATTGGTCGCATCGACAACATTGTTGACCGAACGCAGCCCGACCGCGTCGAGCTTCCTGCGCAGCCAATCCGGGCTCGGCCCGACGGTCACGTCATCGATCCGGCGCGCGGAATAAAAAGGGCACTCGTTAGGCGCACTGATTTGGACCGCGTTCCCCCCGATCGCCGACGGCTCCGCGATTTCGAGCGGGCGAATCGTTTTTCGCGTGAGCGTGGCAATCTCGCGCGCGAGCCCGTAGTGGCTGAGCAGATCGGCGCGGTTCGGCGTGATCTCGACGTCGAGGATCGTGTCGTTAGGGAAAATCTCCCTGAGCGGCGCCCCAATTTTCGCCTCGGGAGAGAGGATGAGTAAGCCGGCCGCGTCCTCCGCAATCCCGAGCTCTTTCGCGCTGCAGAGCATTCCTTGCGATTCGACGCCACGCAGTTTGCTCGCTTCGATCCTGAAGTCGTTAGGCAACACCGCCCCTGGCAAAGCGAGCGGAACCTTGTCCCCGACCCGGTAGTTCTTCGCTCCGCAGACAATCTGGCGAGGCGTTCCGCTGCCGTCCTCCACGGCGCAAACACTGAGGCGATCGGCGTTGGGATGCGGCGTTGAAGAGGTGATCTGCGCTACGACGACGTCTTTGAGATTTGCCCCGCGGTTTTCGATCCCTTCGACCTCGACGCCGGCGAGCGTGAGCAACTCGGCAAGCTGCGCGATGTGGTTAGGCAACTCAACGAATTCGCCGAGCCAGTTGAGGGAAAATTTCATCACGCCCTCCTCCTTGTCATCCGGATCCGCCGAAGGACGGAGAGGGACCTCCCAAGCGTTGCTCGACGTCCGCTGACAATTGGATGATCCAGACTTCGACTGGGAGGTCCCTCGGTGCGTTTCGCCGACTCGGGATGACAGATGGGGAGCGGCCTCGTGCTCATCACGCGAACTGCCGCAAAAACCGCAGATCGTTTTGCGCGAAAAGCCGGATGTCGGGGATGTCGAAAAGAATCATGGCGAGCCGGTCCATGCCGAGGCCGAAGGCGAAGCCAGTCCATTTTTCGGGATCGTAAGCGGCGTCACCGCGCGACCGACTCACTTCTTCGAAGACCGCTGGGTGCACCATCCCGCAGCCGCAGACTTCGATCCATTTCTCGCCGCTCTTAAGCGCTTTTGATTTCACATCGATCTCGAAGCTCGGCTCCGTGAATGGAAAATAATGCGGCCGAAAACGAACTGCCGTGCCCGGCCCGAAAAGCTCGCGCAGGAAAAATTCGAGCGTCCCTTTCAAATCCGCGACGCTCACACCTTCGTCGACATAGAGGCCTTCGATCTGGTGAAATCGCGCGCTGTGGGTCGCGTCGATTTCGTCGCGGCGGAACGCAGACCCGGGTGCGATCACGCGAATTGGCGGCGACGCGGCTTGCATGGCGCGGATCTGGACGGTGGAAGTGTGAGTGCGCAGGAGCCGGCCGTCGGGCAGATAAAAAGTGTCGGCTTCATTGCGCGCAGGATGATCGGGCGCGGTATTGAGCGCATCGAAGCAATGCCATTCGTCCTCGATATCCGGTCCTTCGGCGAGGGCAAAACCCATCCGCCGAAAGAGCTCGATGCCGCGGTCGAGCATCTGCGTAAGCGGATGGAGCGCTCCGAGTTCGTTAGGCGTGCCGGGTAGGGAAATATCGAGGCCAGTGAGCGCGCCGCTCTCTTGCGCCGCACGCAACTTTTCGCCCGCTTCTTCGATCGCCGCGCTGACGGCGGTCCGCGCTTGATTGAGCAACTTACCGACGACCGGCCGCTCTTCCTTAGAGAGGGTTTTCATGCGCTCGCCCCAGGCGGAAATGCTCCCGCTACGTCCAAGGTAATGGACGCGCACCGTCTCGAGTGCCTGTTCGTTAGGCGCAGCGGCGATTTCCTCGAGCGCGCCGTCGCGCAGTTCTTCGAGCGGGTGCGTCATGTTGTAGCGTCCGCTGTCTCAACGGACACCGTGCTCGTGCGCTGAGACAGCGCACGTTACATCGTTAGGACAGCTTTTCGCTTTTCGACTCGCTCTGCTTTTTCTCGAGCGCGGCTTTCACCTGCTCGACGATCCCCTTGAAAGCTACCTCGTCGGTGATGGCGAGATCGGAAAGAATCTTGCGATCGAGGCCGATGCCGGAGGCTTTCAACCCCTCGGCGAAACGGCTGTAGGTCAGGCCCAGGGCGCGCACCGCGGCGTTGAGCCGTTGCACCCAGAGCATGCGGAAATTGCGCTTGCGCGTTTTGCGATCGCGATAGGCCCAATATTTTCCCTTCATCGTCGCGTCCTTCGCGTAACGGAAGAGTTTCGATCGGCGGCCGCGATATCCTTTGGCGGAATCGATGACGCGTTTGCGGCGCTCCCGGCTGGCGGGCGCGTTGGTGGCTCGTGGCATGTTGTTGTTCCTCCGAAACCATCCGGAGGATCTCCTGCGAGCGAGTTGTTATTTCGTTAGGATCTCTCCGACCTCACTCGCTCGTTAGGCCGGTCGCTCGCGCGCTTGGCCAGGTGGACAGATCTCAGGGCGCTTCATCGGGAAACGTCGGGTTGGGAAAATAGGTGGACGCGGGGAAATCACAACCGTTTTTCTGGCGGACGCCAGATGGGCTTTATCCCCGTAAGTCCCCACGGCTTCTAGTGTTCAGCCTGCCTCATTTTTCCGCGAATAGGTAGTGCATGACACGCTAGCGCGGCCCGGCTTCCTCGATGTCGATCAATCTCGGGCCGACTCTCTTCCCGACGTATTTGATTGATTCAAAAAGCATCAGATAAAAGAGGGCAACCGCGAGCGCGGTGATGGCCGCGGTGGCCCAGTGATGCGTGCGCATTCGGGCCAGCGTCGGCGCAAAGGCGATGACGCCGAAGAGGCTGAGCAGAACAATGACGGCGTCGAAGCTGGCGCGCTGCCAATAGCCGCCGCCGAGGTGCAGCCACATTCCGAATTCGTCGAAGGTAAGGGCCATACCGAAGCCATAAAGGAGCGCGCAGAGCTGGCGCATCCGGTCGCCCGGCCGCCCGGTGAAGACGAGCAGGCCTCCGACCGCTGCGAGGAGGAAGATGCCGTAGTTGAGATGGTGAACGTGGGTCCCGCCCAGATGGAGAAATAGATCCGGCATCCGCCGCGTCATGATGAGGATGACGAGCACGCGCGCGGCGATGAAGGTCAGGAGAAAGGTGGTGAAGGTGATCCGCGCGAGCCGGCGAAGCGGGAGGTCGGGAGAAGTCGCGGGCAGGGGCGCCGTGATCATTTCGATCGAATCATGCGGTTGCTAGCTAGCTTCGCCGGAGGTTTGCCTGGCCCGCGGGCAACATCGCGGGTCAAAGACCCGCGTTACATCGGCGGGCAGGTGCAGAAGAGATTGCGGTCGCCGTAAACGCCGTCGATGCGCGCGACGGACGGCCAGAATTTTTGCTCGCGCAGCCAACTCGCCGGATAGGCGGCTTGCTCGCGCGTGTAAGGATAATCCCACCTGTCGGCAGAGACTTGCGCGGCGGTGTGAGGCGCGTTCTTGAGCGGGTTGTTTGTGCGGTCGAGCTGCCCCGCGCGGATCGCTTCGATCTCGCGGTGGATCGCGATCATCGCGTCGCAAAAACGGTCGAGTTCGTTTTTCGATTCACTCTCGGTCGGCTCGATCATGATGGTGCCCGGCACGGGCCAGGAGACGGTCGGAGCATGAAAGCCGTAATCCATTAATCGCTTGGCCACGTCTTCGACTTCTATGTCGGCGCTTTTGCACGGGCGGAGATCGAGGATGCATTCGTGGGCGACGAGGCCGCGTTTGCCTTGAAAGAGGACGGGGAAGTGCGGGTCGAGACGTTTGGCGATGTAGTTTGCGCTGAGAATGGCGACTTCGGTCGCCTTCGTTAGGCCAGCGCCGCCCATCATGCGGATATACATCCAGGAAATGGTGAGAATGCTGGCGCTGCCGTACGGCGCAGCCGATACCGGATGCGCCGAGTTGAGAGTTGAGGGTTGAGGGTTGAGAGACGGAAGGCCTGGGAGAAATTCGACGAGGTGCTCGGCAACGCCGATCGGGCCGACGCCGGGGCCGCCGCCGCCATGCGGAATGCAGAAGGTTTTGTGCAGGTTGAGATGGCAGACGTCGGCGCCAATGTCGCCCGGTCGGCAGAGGCCGACCTGCGCGTTCATGTTCGCGCCGTCCATGTAAACCTGGCCGCCGTGTTCGTGCACGATTTCGCAGATTTCGCGAATGGTGGTTTCGAAAACGCCGTGGGTCGAAGGATACGTCACCATGAGCGCGGCGAGATCTTTGCTGTGTTGATCGGCTTTGGCGCGCAGATCGACGAGGTCGATGTCGCCAACTTCGAGGCACTTCACGGGGACGACGCGGAAGCCCGCCATGACGGCGCTGGCGGGATTGGTGCCGTGGGCGGAGGTGGGGATGAGACAGATGTTGCGCGCGGCTTGGTTGCGCGCCGCGTGATAGCCGCGGATCGCGAGCAGACCGGCGTATTCACCTTGCGAGCCGGCATTCGGCTGGAGCGAGACTGCAGCGAAGCCGGTGATTTCGGCGAGCCAGCTTTCGAGCTGATCGCACATGTCGCGGTAGCCGGTGGTTTGGTCGTTAGGCGCGAAAGGATGCATGCGCGAAAACTCCGGCCATGAGATTGGGAACATTTCGGCGGTGGCGTTTAACTTCATCGTGCACGAGCCGAGCGGGATCATGGAATGACAGAGAGAAAGGTCGCGCGATTCGAGCCGGCGGAGGTAGCGCAGCATTTCTGTCTCGCTGTGATGAGCGTTGAAGACCGGGTGGGTAAGGAAGGGGGATTTGCGACTCTCAATTTTCGATTTCCGATTGAGAGGCGCAGCGG
>JACDGM010000126.1:5711-8036 GCA_013815325.1 Chthoniobacterales bacterium | reverse complement strand
CGGCGGATATTTTTCATAAGAAAACCATTATCGTCGAGCGCGGCAGCTTCCGGCCGGTGACTTATGCGACGAACGATATGCTCGATGGCGCGCGCGCGGATGTCCTCCGCCAGACGGGCGTGACGGAGGAGGATCTGGTCGTGGTGATGGAGATGACGCTGGAGAATTTGCTCTCCGAAGGCCAGCTCGATCACGCCGATTTCCTTGGGCGCGTCGATATTTTGGGCTCGTTAGGCCGGACCGTTTTGATCTCGAAGTTCGGCGAATATTATCGGCTCGCGGCCTATCTTTCGCGCTACACGAACAACATGATCGCGCTCGCCATGGGTGTGCCGAGCTTGCAGGAAATCTTCGACGAGAAATATTATCTCAACCTCGAAGGCGGAATCCTGGAAGCGCTTGGGCGGATGTTTAAGAGCGGGCTGAAGCTTTTCGTTTACCCGATGGAAAACGAGGAGACGGGCCGCCTCATTACCGCGAAGCAGCTCGAGGTCGCGCCGAATCTGCACCATCTCTACCAGTATCTGATCGAGAATTCGTTCATCCAGGAAATCTCGAATTATCATCGGGAATACCTGAAGATTTTCCCGCCTGACGTGCTCGCGAAAATGCAGAAGGGCGATCGCTCGTGGGAAACCATGGTGCCGCCGGAAGTCGCGCAGGTCATTAAGGAGCGGGAGTTTTTCGGCTATCGGCGGACGGCGGCCTAACGAGCGCGCCGCGTTGCGGAGGGACATACTTCCGCATCTCCTGGATGCGCGGAATCGCGTCCCTCCGTGCAGATTTTAGAAATGCCCGGAGGTCGGCACGGTTTTCGCTTTAGAGGAGCAACACCATGGCCAAACCCGCAAACTCCGTCATTGGCATTGATCTCGGAAAACATGTTTTTAAAAGCGTGCTCCTGCAACGCAAGGGCGAACAACGTTTCGTCCTGACGAACTACGCTTCGCACGTCGTGCCCGACGGTCTGGCGACAGCGGACGATCTCGCGCAGCAGGTGAAGTTGCTCCTCAAAGAAATGGGCGGGAGCGCGAAGGGTTGCGCGATCGCGGCCTCCGATCCGGACGCGCTCCTCCGCATCATCGAGCAGCCGACGACGCCGGTGGAGCTGCTGCGCAGCGCGCTCAAGTTGAATGGCCTCGCCGTCCTCAACCAGGAGTGCAGGGATTTCGTGCTTGATTGCGCACCGGTCTCGGCGGTCGCACTGACACCGGTGACGCCCGATGGCACACCGGCCGAAGGCGCCACTCGGTCCGGCAAAACGCGTTATCTCGTCGGCGGAATGTTGCGCCCGGCGGTGAAACAAATCTCCGAGGCGATGTCGAAGATGAAGCGCGCCGTCAACCTTCTGCAGCTCGCGCCGGTCTGCTCCTTTAACGCTTTTGAGTTCGCTTACCCGGACGTTTTCGCGCGCGACGCTTTCCTGCTCCTGGATATGGGGCACGAGCAAAGCACCGTCCTCATCGGCAACAAAACCGAGCTTGTCCTTGTGCGCAGCATCGATTACGGCGGCAAAATTTTTGGGGAAGATCTGATCGCCGACGGCGCGCTCGACGCGCAAGCAGCGCGCGTTCTCATTCAGCAAGGCGACGCCGGCATGGCCGACATCTGCCGCACCTCGCTCTTCCGTCTCGCCACCGAAGTGCGCAACTCGATCGGATTTTTCGAAGGCCAATGCGAAGAGAGCATTCACCGGATTTTCGTCTCCGGCGGCATGGCCAGGACGGAAATGACTTTGCAAATCCTGAGCGACGAGCTCGGATTGCCCTGTGAAATTTGGGACCCCCTGGAGAGCTGCGAAGTTGCCTTGCCTGCGGCCAAGCGGCAGGCGCTGGCGAGGGAATTTGTTTCCCTTAACGTCGCCTGCGGCGCCGCCATCTCCTGCTTGAAAGCTGTCTGACGATGGCCCTGCAACTCAATCTCCTGCACGAAGAATTCGCTGAGCAACGCCAGCGCCAGCGCGATCCGCTGAAGCTGGGCGTGATCGCTTTGATCGCTTTCGGCGCGATCCTTTTCCTCTACTACGGCTGGAATGCCTACCAGACGATGCAGATCAAGAGCCAGCTGAACGCGGCCGAGGCCGAGTGGCAAAAGGTTGAGCCGAAAGTAACCGCCGCGCAAAAACGGGCGGAGGAACTGCACAAGATCATCGACAGCACGAAGGTGCTCGACGGGATCATCGACAGCCGCTTCTATTGGGCGCCGCTCCTCTCCAAGCTCGCGGGCTGCGTCACGCCTAACATTCAATTGACCGCTCTCGATGGGAACGTCGCGGATGGCAACGGCGCCGTTGTGCTCGTCGTAGAAGGCATCGGCGCGGCTCGC
>JACDGM010000126.1:0-5701 GCA_013815325.1 Chthoniobacterales bacterium | reverse complement strand
GCGCCGCGGCGGAGAAATTCCGGCAGCTTTTCGCCGAGCAACTGACGAAGAGCTACAGCGAAGTGAAGGTTGAATTCAAAAATCTGGAAGACCTCGACACGGCCGCGAACCTGGCGGGCCTGCCGACACCAACCGCGCGCTTTATCCTCAACGTTTCGTTCAATCCCAAACCGCCCTTGGCAGAAGGCACGCCGGCCAAAACAACGTCAGCCGAAGCAAAGAAATGAAGACGAAAAAATTGAGCAAAGACCAGATCCAGAAAATCTTTCTCAGCACTCTTGGCTTCATTGCGCTGATCTATTGCTACTTCACTTATTTCCTCGGTCCGCTCAACAAAAGCCGCGCCACGATGACGACATCAATCGCGGACACACAGGCAAAGACCGCTTCTTCGAAAACCGAGATGAAGAAAACCGCCAACCTCGAGCTGCAGGCGAAAGAGGCGACCAGCCGTTACGCAGCGCTTAAAGCGACGACCGCGGTGGGCGCTCCCATCGCCTGGTTCCCGCCCAAGATGCGCAACTTTTTTTCCGTCGAAGGGATCGACAAAGCGGGCGTCCGGCTGGAAGCGAGCGGCGCCTACAAGCAGCCGGAGCTTACCGATTGGATCCGCGACACCTGGGCGATCGAGCTGCCCATGAGTGATTACGATACGCTCGGAAAAGCTATTGCCGAACTGGAGAATACCGAGCCACTGCTCGCGGTGCAGAAAATCGTCATCCACGCTGTGCCGGAAGAGGCGCAATTCCAGCAGGTCAGCCTCACGGCCGAGACCGCTTTGCTCGCCCAATGAAAACCATCCTCATCGTTCTTTGCCTAACGAGTTTGCTCTGCGCCGCGCGTGCCGAAAAAACCGCGCCCGCCATCACCTTGAAGCAAAAATCCAGTTTCGCAGCCTCGGATGTGCGCAACCCCTTCTGGCCGATCGGCTGGACGAAACCGAATCCGAAAAACACGACCGCCACGATCGCGACACCGGTCATTACACCGACTTCCTTCACCCTCACCTCCGTGACGATGGGCGCGGGAGCGCGCTTCGCCATTCTTAACGGCAAAGTTATGCAGGAAGGCCAGCAGTTCGGTCTGCAAATGGGCAGTCAGATTTACCAGATAACGGTGCAGGCGATCGCGGACGGCCAGGTAGTCTTAGCCTACGAGGGCGGGCAGGTCGTAGTGCCATTGCGCCGGAAGTGATTCGGTAAGCGCGCAGCCGTTGTAGCCTCCGCTGTCTTCCGCGTGGACAGGCTCCGTGCAGCGTCCAGCTGTCTTAGCGGCCCAATGCAGCGCGTGGCCAGCAAAATGTCTCAGCGCTGGGGGCAGCGCATGCTACAACGCACCTGATCGCGCGCGCTGCAACCTGCTGATCGCTCCCGCTTCAAGTAACGCAGCCCTAGTGCAGCAGCTTGTCGAGCGCAGGGTCGGATTGCGCGCCGAGGGCGAGCGCCTTCTCGTAATGCCGCCGTGCCAGCTCCTTCGCCGGCGGTTGCGAAGTGGAATAAATGACCGCGAGATTGAAATGCGCGTCGGCGTATTCCGGGTTGTTTGCGAGCGCTTCGAGCATCTCCTTTTCGGCAGCTTCCTGCCAGCCTTTCTGGCTCGCCGTGATCCCGAGATAATTATGCGCCGTCGCGCTTTTTGGATTGATCGCGAGAGATTTCGTCAGCTCGGAAAGCGCGTCGTCAAACTTGCTCTGCCGATAGTAAACGATCCCGAGCGTGGTGTGGGTAAACTCATCCTTCGGCGCGATCGTGATCGCCTTTTTCAAAGTCAGCTCGGCGGCTTTGAGTTTGCCGTTGCGGAAGAAAACGACGCCAAGATTTGAAAGCGAATAAAGATTGTTTGGGCTCTTCGCGAGGATATTTTCGTACTGCTTTTCCGCCTCCTTGAATTTTCCGCGATCGAAACTTTCCTTCGCCTCACGGGCGAGCGGCAGAAGTTGGCCCGGCACACCTGGCTTGAATGTTGTCTCCACTTCGGGCCCAATCGTGCTTCCACTTTCCTCCGCGACCGAGGCGACGGTGGCGCCGTCGCCGCCGGGTTTCGCGGGGGGCGGGGTGGCATCAGTGATCGTCACGGGCGGGCGCGCCGCGGGTTTCGCCATCGTTAGGCTGGCTTTGATCGTCTCGGGTTGGGTGTCCGAAATCGCCACGACCGGCGCTTTCAAAAGCCCCAATTCTTCCTCGCTCAATTTCGTGATCGGCTCCGCCAGCAAATGGATCTGCTGATCGAGCACGTCGGATTGTATTTTTAGCTTGGCGAATTCCGTGAGCATCAGCTTCTTCGCCTGTTCGCGGCGCGCTTCCTCCTGCCGCTCGCGAATCACGATCCCGCGCAGCATTTCGTTTTCCTTAACCAACTGCGTGGTCTCCTCGGTGGTCGCGCCGTTCAGCTTCGCGTTCGCGAGAGCGCCGCTCGCATCATCCAGTTGCGCCCGCAGATCGGCGATCGTTTTGTCGGAATCCTGGTTCTGCTTCTGGCTTGCGACGAGCTGGGCGCGCAACTTTTCCAGTGCCTGTTTCACCTCGCGCAGCTCTTGCGCTTTCTTCGGTTTGTCCTCGTTTATGTCGCGCACCGTAGCGACGGCGCTGGCGAGCCGCTGTTGCAAATCGGCATTTTCGGCGACGAGCGCCTGGACGCGGGCTTGCGCATCGCCACCCGCTTTCAACTGCTTGAGCGCGTTGTCGCGTTCCTGTTGCATCGCGTCGCGCTCCTGGCTCACGTTTGCGATTTTCTTATTGGAATCGGTCAGCTTTTCCCGGGTCGCAGCCGTTTCTTTTTCTGCCGCCGTTCGCCCGGCTTGCGCGGACTCGAGCGCCTTTTGCAACTGTGTGATTTCCCCCTGCAAAGCAAGCGCGACTTTTTGATCACCGGTCTTGCTCGACTGGATGCCGGCGAGCGACTTCTGCGCTGCGGCCAATTGCTCGCGTACTCCCTCTTCCGCTTTGGAAGTTTTCGCCACGTCGGACCTGGCCTGCTCAAGCGCGGCGTCGGTTTCGTGCAGTTTGCCGGCGATTTCTGCCTTCTCCTTTTGCGCGGTGTCGACCTGAACGCGGGAAGTTTTCAGCTCCGTCTCGAGGGCGTCGACACGCGCCCGCAGCTCCCTCGTCGCCTCCTGAATCGCCGCCTGCGTGGCGGCAGCTTGCTCCGCCTTTGTGGGGCCGCCAAGATCCACGCCCGGCTGCGCCTGCGCCGGGAGCGCGGTGTTAGGCAAGGGAGACTCCGCTTCCGCCACGGCCGCTGCCGCGCCTTCCGAAAGATCGTTCTGCGTGGAGATTTTGCTCTGCACGCGCAGGATGCTTTCGCTGATTTTGCGTCCGCGATAATCGACAATTGCCGGCTGCCAGTCGGAACTGTTTTTTTTCAGCTCCTCAAGAAGCGAACCGGCGAAGCGCAGTTTCGAGAGCGCGGGCTTGAGCTGATTTTCGCGCTCCAGCTTGTCCGCCTGCTGCGCTGTCATGTAAGCCTTGAGGAAGACTTCGGAAGGATCGGTATCTTGCGCGAGAGCGAGGAAGGGCTGCGCCAGAATCGCGAGGACGGGGAGAAAGAGCAGCCCGATT
Source organism: Chthoniobacterales bacterium (assembly GCA_013815325.1). Taxonomy (GTDB): domain Bacteria; phylum Verrucomicrobiota; class Verrucomicrobiia; order Chthoniobacterales; family UBA10450; genus Palsa-1392. The sequence continues at coordinate 2,144 of JACDGM010000126.1, read as the reverse complement.
TTGTTCATCGAAAAGACGGCGGATAATAACCGAGCCATTTGCGGGTTGCAACGCCCGCAGGCGTGGGGCCGCCTTTGCCTTTGCAAATCGGCGCGAGAAATCTAGAGTCCTGCGCGACGGTGGCCATAGCTCAATGGTAGAGCCCCAGATTGTGGTTCTGGCTGTTGCGGGTTCGAGTCCCGTTGGCCACCCCGCCGCGATTGCTGATTTTTTGCCTAACGAACGAACACCAATCAGAAATCAGCAATCCGAAATCAGAAACGAGCCCGGTGCCTGTAGCTCAACCGGATAGAGCTTCTGACTTCGGATCAGAAGGTTGGGGGTTCGAATCCCTCCAGGCACGCTAGGTAAAACTCGGAAGGCAGCTGGAAACCACGATGTTACTTGGCCACTTCTTGGCCGTTTCTTTAGAGCATCTGCGGCACGCTATGCCCCCGACTTCGGGATCACCTGAATGGCCGCCTGATTCGTCAACACATTGACATTAATCAGTCCGCCACTTGGTGGGATGCTGTCTAGACCAAAGTTGCGCCGCGCTACGCGATCGAATTGCTCGAAGTTCCGGGCGTTGCCGAGAATCTCACCCGGCTCCATCGATTCCAGATGCGGCAGGACGCGTTCAGAGATGCCGGCGAGACGTTCTACGTAGCGTTCACCGCGTTGCTGCATCGTGACTGCCACTGATTGCAAGGGCGTGATTGCAACGGATTGCTGTGATTGCGCAGCGCACTTGGCCGCTTGGATTTGCTGGCTGAGTCCTTTCCGCTTGGCGTGGGCAAGCACGGTGCCAGGCGGGATGCCTAAATTACGTGCAACTTCCCGAAGGCCGATGCCCGCGGCGATCGCAACATCAATCTGCTTCCACGTCTCTTCAGTAATCGTGCGGCGCATGAGCAACCTTTACCATGTCCAAACCAAAGATGAAAGGCGTCGGGGCAAATGGTAGTGCCCTAATTTGCAGACGGGGACGGTCGAGCGGTGGTGGGTGGGGCATGAAGCTTTTCGTCAATCTCGCTAAGCGCTTGAGCACGCAAGGCAATCGAAGAAGCTGCGACGACTTGAACGATCAAAATCGCAACTTCCTTGCGCTGTAAAGGGACCGGGCTTTTTACAAAACCAATAATAATCAGAAATAGGTAAAGCATCACCAATATTACAACGACACTACTGGGCCAATTAAAGAATTTCTGACCTGCCATTGCGGTCAAAAATATGAGTAAGGCGGCAATCTCAGTCGAGATTGAGAACACAAGGCCCAAAATTCCTTTGCCGCTCGCCCATCTCAAAAAGTTAGTGGCTATTGGAATGCAGGTTGCCACCAAAAGAATTAGGGCTGCGACTAGATTTATCTTCGCGTCATCCATACTGAAGCGGGGTGATATTCGGGGGTGCATCGTCCGGGCGCAACCTTCTGCTTGCCGTGCGAAGTTTCATTGCCTAACGCACACTGGCGCCGCCGCCGGCCTTAGCCCGTTCTTTCTCGATCAGCTGCCGAACCTTACACGCGGTTGCAGGTGTGATCGTGGTGTAGATCAGCCAGGTCTTTTCCGGCTCTTGCCAGTCTCCGATTGAGAGTTGCCCGATAAAGACTGGCCGCATGCTTCTATCCACATCCCAGTTCGCCACGATTGGGCGCAGAACCTTGGATTGCTCTGGAGTCAGTTCGAGCCGCATTACCTGCTTCCTTCCACATCGCGGATAATTTTCCATTCCACGCCCCCTATAGGGGCGCGTGGAATGTGGAAAATCCGCGTCGCTTCCACGGAGAATTCCACGTGGAAAAAACCGTGGAATTCAGGCTGTGATTTCATACAGCTGGGAGGTCCTGTTACGACGGATAGAACGTTCTTTTTCTGCTTCGTCGATTAGCTCGTAGGCGCGGGAAGAACAGCAGCCGGTTTCGGCGACGAGAGCTTGCCGGAGACCCTTTTTTAGCATTTTGGCGCCGCCTAAGACCTCTTTGACCACAGATGGGCTATAGCTCTTCCGGTTGGAGGACCTGCTGCCGCCGGCTACTTCCTCCCGCCAACCCTCGAGGTCGAACATGTCGTCGGGCTCGTATATCATCGTGCTGGGATTGAGCTGAACCGCGAGAGATGGGAACTCTTTGCCGTTGCTGTTCTTCCCGCAGGTCAGCACGAGGG
>JACDGM010000125.1 GCA_013815325.1 Chthoniobacterales bacterium | reverse complement strand
AATCCGAAGACGTCCAGCCCGTCGCTCGCAGCCAGCCACGGCGCTCGCTTCCTCGGCGGCAGAGCGTAGCCCATGGCCAGGCTGCTCCACCGATAATCCAAAATGCTTTCCCCTTTGGCCACGCGCACGAGCCGCGCTCTGACCGGATTGAGATGGATATAGTCCATCAGCGTCTCGTAATAATATCGCTGCCCGCCTTCCACCAGCACCGCCTTGTAGCGATCGCCGAAGACTCGACCCCAGGCCCGATGCCGCACGTTGAACCGGCGCGTCAGCGTATTCTGCAACCATTGCATGCCTGCGACCAGGTTCGCCTCCGGCGTCTCGATCATCAGATGATAATGATTCCTCAGAAGCACCCAGGCATGCACCCGCCACCCGGTCATCGCGCAGGCCTCGCCCAAGGTCTGCACAAACCGCCCCCGATCTTCTTCATCCTTGAAAATAGGCTGCCGACAATTGCCTCGCGCCATCACGTGATAGAACGCCCCCGCATATTCGATCCGCACACTCCGCGCCATCCTTCAACACTACTTCCGCCGTCCGCCTTCTGTCAACATTTGCACACTGACCCCCAATTCTTCTCCACTTTAGTATCTGCGTATCGCTCGTCTCAGACCTAAATACGTCCGACACGCGTACCCAGTGAGGGTCAGTCAAGAGCGACTGACTCGAGACCACAAACGTTCTCGACTTCAGGCGTTGATTGAGATTCGGACCGCTTTCCTCATCGGTTTCGATTTCATTCTCTTCGACCTCGACAACCTCGGCAGGAGCGCCGTCGGGATGGTCTAGGTTAAAGAGTATCTCAATGGGTTTTTCCGACCCCGGACGGTTACGGGTTCGCCGCGGACCACGGCAGACAACGATGTAAGGCGCTGCTGCCCATCAAGAAGCATTTTGTGGCCCTTGAATGGGCTTTCGGTTTGCGACACAGCCAGGTCGCGAACGGGCATCTCCTTATCGGTTTCCCAAACAAGAATGGTTCCCGAAGGATAGCCGCGATAAAGCGAGTCTAACAAGTCTCGCACCCTCGTCGCAGGCCAAACGTAGCGGCGCTGCATTTCGGGTAAGCGAAGCTCGCCATTCCGAATCATCTCTACCAAATTCCCGACTGTAGTATCAATTTTAGGCATAAAAAGAGTCGCGGCCGGTCGTGCAAGCGATCCGTTGATCCGGATCGTTAACCGACTTGCCGCAGCCAATCGCGCGAGATGCTGTCGATTCGCTCGATCTCGCCAAGGGGAAGGACGCCAGTGTGCATGATGATATTGCGCGACATTTCCAAATCAGTGAATCGAGAAGTCACCCAAGCTTGGGAAGGAAAGAGGTCCGAAAAATCATCCCAGTTGGCGATGATGATTTGGCCGAGATTACCGAACATCGTGTAGCCGATCAAAGCCGTCGACCGTTGGGTGTGATAACGATTGTGATCCTCTCTGTCCTTCAAGCCCTGTACTGCTGTCTGGATTTTGGCGGGTACACACTCTACCCACCAGTTGAGTTTGTGACGATCCGCGAGCCTATCCGTGATCAGCTCACGAACAGCATTCTCGAGACAAAAGAATACCACGAATACCGACGCCATATTAGTAGCATCGTATATAAGGCGAGGGCTGAAGTCGGTCTCAGTTACTCGTTGTGTCGGAAGCGATTTATCGACACTGACCTTGATTCCATCCGCCTCCAAGGCCCGAAGCGAATCCTGCGTAAGCAACCCGCCAAAAACAAACTGCCGTAGCTGCGAGGTTCTTGACATCACTCCAGCAAAAGGCTGTCTCGCAGACTCTTGAAAATGGCATTGTAGACCGAGACGTCCGTGGTGGCTGGAAGGTGAAGCTGAATATTATAGTGAAAACTGGCGGTGCTTGCCCTGGGCTTGATGTCGCCTGTTGCTGCTTCGCCAGCCCCACCTTCGGGAACTTCAACATCTTTTAACGGAGCGACTGATTCGCCGTCGAACTTCGCTAAGCTGACGAGTGTCTTGAAGGTTGCGTAGTAGCGACTGACCGAAGTCTCGTCCTTTCCGGTGATTCGGCTGATCGCACCCTTTATTTCCGACTCATTCGCCTTCTGAATCTCGGTGTTCAACGTGAACAAGTCGGAATACAGAGCTTTGATTCTATCTCCGAGCACTGTCTTGTGTCGGGTGGCGTCCTTCAGCTGATCGTAGTACTCGGTCGGGGCTCCGGAATCGTTGAGAAAGCCCAGTCGACGCAACAGAGGAATCACCGCGCGATCATTTGAAGCGCCAAACCCCAGATTTTTTAAAAATTCTTGGGAGAAGCGCCCAGGCTTGGCCGCTTTCTCGATCTTCGAGAGAATTGGGCCGATCTTATTGTTCGAGACAACGTATGGATAGTCGACTGGCATAGGGAGCTAATAAGGGGTCAGAGCTTACTATCGACACTCTTTCAATGCCGACTTTCCGTTCGGGAAGACAACGGCGGGCAACCCGGAGCGCCGACTCTCGGCCCGCAGCTTTCGAGCGACGCGCTCGAACGCTCGCTCGGCGCGGGCCACAAATTGAGGAACCGCCTTGTCACCATTCGTCTTTGGCTTCGCTTTCATCTCTCAATCAACTCACGGACGGAATCTACATCATCAGCCTCAGAGGTGGCTAGGCGTTTTGCGGGAAAACCACGGCTGTCCCAAATCGCCCAGCGCGTGGCGAGCGGCAGGTAGTTATCGCTTAGGTGAATGCGGCCGCGATTGAATCGTCGGCGGATATCCAGCACAGGAACATCATGTCCTCCAAGGCGAACGCGTCGTCGCACGCGCGCGATCGCCTGCTCTGGCTTGGCCAACCAGAGGTAATGCAGTTCGATCTCGTAGCCTTCCGCAAGCGCTCCCTCGAAGATGCGGATGTGTGTCTTCCCGCTGAGCGTGCTTTCGAGCGCGAAGGTTTCTTTGCGGCGAATTGACTCTCGGATTTCGGTTAGCAACAGCCGACCGGCCTTGATCGCCGCGGCGGACGGGTCGAGCGGTGAGAGTCCACGCGCGAGCTCATCGGCATTGTAGAAGCGCAGGCATTTGACCTCATGCGGCAGGAATTCTTTGGCGAAGGTGGTTTTGCCCGCGCCGTTGCAACCGGCGATGAGGTAGATCGTGGGCTTGGGAGCTGGCATTGGCAAATTCCGTGAAAATGAGCGTGGTTTCGCAAGATTCGCCAATGCCACTTCACTCTCGCCGATGAGCGATTTATTATCTCCGAATGTGAACGACTTGGACGATCGGCCCGAGGTGAGGACGCTCTTCGCGAACCTCAAAGTCGCGATGCCGGAGCTGAAGGCGTTGCTTGAAAACTGCAGCGGCCACTGGGCTTATGAGGACTGCGTCTATCGATTCTATCACCACAGCTTCAAAGCTTATGGATTGCAGAGCCATACGATCTCAATCGTGGACAAACTTCGCTCCCTCTCGCCGGGACGCGAATTGAATCCGTGGTTCATGGAGATTATCGCACCCGGGACCGGGAAGACGTTTTCATCTGCGCACAACGAAAAGTGGCGGGAGGTTACACAGCCTATCCTTGAGGCGTTTTTTCATGCTCGATACTTCTTGGAGATGGCGGTCAAATATGGAAACGCGCTGGAATATCCACCGCGATCAATCCGAGCGGCTGGGCTGCGTTGCTCTATTTGTATAATTTGAGATGAAGATGAAGGTCCGTTTCGGCGGGTCGCCGAAACCAACACGCGAGTCGTGTGTGCTCCCCGAAGGTCAGGCCTTCGCATAAAGCTCGGCTCCGCTGTCTGAAAACTCTTCAGACTTCTCAGCCATGCCCTTCGCGAGAGCTTCTGCTTCCGCGATCCCCTGCTCCGCAGCATATTTACGAACGTCTTCGGTAATTTTCATGCTGCAAAAATGTGGTCCGCACATCGAGCAGAAGTGGGCTGTTTTCGCACCCCTCTTGAGGCAAGGTCTCATCATGGAACTCGCGAGCAGTCTCTGGATCTAGCGATAGGTTGAATTGGTCTTCCCACCTAAACTCGAACCTCGCCTTGCTCACGGCGTTGTCGCGGTATTGGGCGCCGGGGTGGCCTTTGCCGAGGTCGGCGGCGTGGGCGGCTAGCTTATAGGTAATGACTCCGGTTTTGACGTCGTCTTTGTTTGGTAACCCCAAGTGTTCCTTCGGCGTGACGTAGCAGAGCATGGCGTATTCGGTTCTCAACTTCCTTCGTTCGGCGGAGGAAGGCAATTTCGCGAAGAAGTCATGGGCGCGCTGCACCTGACCACGATGATGGATTCGCTACACTCGCACAACGCAAAATTCGCGCAAAAGGCTTCGCTTCACGCGGCCTCATCGTTTTATCCTGACGGCACATGATCGTGCACCTCGTCGACGGCACTTACGAGCTCTTCCGTCACTTCTACGGCTTGCGCCGGTTCAATAAGGGAAAAGATCGCCCCTACGGCGCCGTCGTCGGCGTGCTGCAGACCGTTCTCCAAATGATCGAGAATGGCGACCGCGTAAAAGGCTCCGCCTCACGCGGTCTCATGCTCGGCGTCGCCACCGATCACGTGATCGAGTCGTTTCGCAATCGGCTGTGGGCCGGCTACAAGACCGGCGCTGGCATCGAGCCCGCGCTGCTCGCGCAATTCCACCCCCTCGAGGAGGCGCTCGCGGCGATGGGCGTTGTCGTGTGGCCGATGATCGAGCTCGAAGCTGATGATGCGCTCGCTTCGGCCGCGCATCTCGCATCGAAGGACAAGAACGTCGAGAAAGTCGCCATCTGGACGCCTGATAAGGATCTGGCACAATGCGTGCGCGACACCCGCGTGGTGCAGATCGACGGCCGGCGCAAGACGATTCGCGACGCGGCTGGGATACGTGAGAAGTTTGGCGTCGATCCGCCGCTCATTCCGGACCTGCTCGCACTCGTGGGCGATGCGGCCGACGGCTACCCCGGCATTGCCGGGATCGGCCCCAGAACCGCCGCCCAGCTTTTGAGCCGCTACGGTCCGATCGAAAAGTTCCCGTCAAACGTCCTCGGCGAACGGCGCGATCTCGCACTGCTCTTCAAGAATCTCGCGACCCTGCGCACCGATGCGCCGCTCTTCGACAATTCCGAGACACTGCGCTGGCGCGGTGCGACGCCGGGATTCGCGGCCTGGACGGAGCGGATGAAAGCTCCGCGGCTGCTCGAGCGTTGCGAAAAGGCTGCGGGCCGATGACGATGGGCTATTAGCGCCGGGACCCAACTTCAAGACGCTAACGTCGCCGGCGATCAAGCTCTCCGGGTCGCCCATTGGAGTCGCGTCTAGATCGACATTTCCTCGCGACTCACGCGGGAACTTCGCGGACTTTGCCGTCCTTCCAAATGATCATCGGCAAACCGCGGTTTCGCTCAACCCAGAAAGGGGCGAGTTGCATGGCAATGATCACGACGGACGAAAATCCACCTTGTTTCTGTCTGGAAATAGACCAAAATAAGACCATGCCTGCAACAGTTTCGATCAGTGAAGCGAAACAACGACTCGGCGAAATCGCGGATCGTGCGCTGGAAGGCGAGCACATTGTGATCGTGCGCAAGTCGAAGCTCCTTGTGCTGAAGCAACTTGAAATCCCCGAGCCGGTGCCGATGCGTCCGCATGGATACTTTGCGGATTGCTATGATAAGGCGGAGGCGAAAGCTTCCAATAAGCTCGGCGCTCGCTCGGCTCGGAAGATCGTAAAGTGAGGCAGTGGGAGATCCATCTCTTTCCCTTTGAGAAGGAAAGGCCGCATCCCGCAGTCATCATCTCGAACGATGAGCGTTGTCTGAACGACGATCTTGATTACGTGAATGCGCTGATCTGCACTTCGGCGAGGGTCAATCGCGAGGCGAAGAAGAACGAGGTCATTCTCAATGGCGCAGACAGTCTCGATTGGAAACAGCGGTTCGCTGCGACGTAATTTACCTTCTCTCGAAAGCAGAATTCAAAGAACAGCGGGGCAAGGTAACTCCGCCGCGGCGCGTCGCCATCGCGCGTAAGATCGCGGAAACTCTTCGGCTGCAAATGAGCTGAGGAAGGCGGGGTACCGCGAGCTTTTGAAAACGAATCTCACGAAGCGTTGGTTCAAAGCTCCGAAGCGAAGTTCCTGCGCGTTATGCAAGCCGCACAAACGTGGCTGGGACGACAAGAAAACACCGGCGAAATGCGAACCGCGGTGAAGCACGCGCAGGAGTTGCGAGAACACGGGTTCACGGCGTAAAAATTCGTGACGGCGAGGGCGCCATCACCAGGTCGCCGCGGCGACCGCTCCCGGGACGAAGTTCGTTTCGGCTGGCAGCCGAAACCAACAGGCCGCAGCCTGTGCTCCCCAGAGGTTACGCCTTTGCGTAAACTTCGGCGCCTTGCTCCGCGAACTCTTTCCTTTTTTCCTGCATTCCTGATTCAAGAGCTGCTTCCTCCGCGATGCCTTGTTCGGCGGCGTACTTGCGCACGTCTTCAGTGATCTTCATCGAGCAGAAGTGAGGGCCGCACATGGAGCAGAAATGAGCAGTCTTAGCGCCTTCTTGAGGCAAGGTTTCGTCATGAAACTCCCGTGCGGTCTCCGGGTCTAACGAGAGATTGAATTGATCTTCCCACCTAAACTCAAACCTGGCTTTGCTAACTGCGTTATCCCGGTATTGCGCGCCGGAATGTCCTTTCGCTAAGTCGGCGGCGTGGGCGGCTAGTTTGTAGGTGATGACGCCGGTTTTGACGTCGTCTTTGTTAGGTAAACCCAGGTGTTCCTTCGGCGTGACGTAGCAGAGCATGGCGCAGCCGTACCAGCCGATCATGGCGGCGCCGATGCCGCTGGTGATGTGGTCGTAGCCGGGGGCGATGTCGGTGGTGAGCGGGCCTAAGGTGTAAAAGGGCGCTTCGTGGCACCACTCGATTTGTTTCTCCATGTTCTCTCGAATCAGGTGCATGGGGACGTGGCCGGGGCCTTCGTTCATGACCTGGACGCCATGGGCCCAGGCGCGGGTCGTTAGGTCGCCTTGCACCTTTAGCTCGGCAAACTGCGCCTCATCGTTGGCGTCAGCGATAGAACCTGGTCGGAGGCCGTCGCCAATGGAGAAGCTGACGTCGTAGGCGGCCATGATGTCGCAGATGTCGTCCCAATGTTCGTAAAGGAAGCTTTCCTTGTGATGGGTAAGGCACCATTTCGCCATGATGGAGCCGCCGCGGCTGACGATGCCGGTCATGCGCCGCGCGGTGAGCGGGACGAAGCGCAGGAGGACGCCGGCGTGGATGGTGAAGTAATCGACGCCTTGCTCGGCCTGCTCGACGAGGGTGTCGCGGAAGATTTCCCAGGTGAGTTCCTCGGCGCGGCCGTTCACTTTCTCGAGCGCCTGGTAGATGGGGACGGTGCCGATGGGGACGGGCGAGTTGCGGATGATCCATTCGCGGGTGGCGTGGATGTTTTTGCCGGTGGAGAGGTCCATGACGGTGTCGGCGCCCCACTTGGTGGCCCAACGCATCTTCTCGACTTCTTCTTCAATGCTGCTGGCGACGGCGCTGTTGCCGATGTTGGCGTTGATTTTGACGAGGAAATTGCGGCCGATGATCATCGGCTCGAGCTCGGGATGGTTGATATTGGCCGGGATGATGGCGCGGCCGCGGGCAACTTCGGCGCGGACGAATTCGGGGGTGATCTCCTTCGGGATGGAGGCGCCGAAGCTTTCGCCGGGATGTTGGTGGCTCAGCGAAGACTGAGCGGTTGAGAGTTGAGAGTTGATAGTTGAGAGACGGCCGTTTTCGCGGATCGCGATGAACTCCATCTCGGGCGTGATGATTCCCTGGCGCGCATACCAGAGTTGCGTGACGGGATGGTTCGCTGACGCTCGGAGCGGTTTGCGCTTCGTGCCGGTGAAATGGTCGAGGCGATTTTTTCGCTCGGCTTGCGAGGCGAATTCTTCGTGGCCTCTCGTTAGGTAACCGTTGTCTTCCGGCTTGATTTCGCGGCCGTCGTATTCCGCCACATCCCCTCGCCCGCTGATCCATTCCTGGCGCAAAGCCGGGATGCCTTTGCCAGAGTCACCCGCGAATTTCGGATCGCCCCACGG
>JACDGM010000045.1 GCA_013815325.1 Chthoniobacterales bacterium | reverse complement strand
GCGTTCAAAATCTTGACCTCCGGATGGCTCGCCAGGATCGGACAGAACCACTTCTCGTCACGGCGACGGATCCAACTGGCAAGGCGAGGCATCGACGAACTTGCGACCGGTGACGAAGAGTGTAAAGAGGACCGCCCACCCGCGTCGGGAGACCCGCCCGACATCGCCTGGGAGAGACTTTAAAGTTGACAGGCTACGGCGAGCGGGCCTGCAATGGCCGGCAACTGAGCAAATCCAACCCGCTCAAGCAAAGGAATCCCATGGCCACAAAAGCAAAAAAATCGACAGGCAAAAAAACGTCCAGCAAAGTGCGAGACTTGGCGGCACGCAATGACCCCAAAGGCGGCGCGCAGAAAAAAGAAGCGCAAAGTTCGAACACGGCGCAACGCGGCGGCTCCCTCCTCCGTCCCAACAAAACGCAGCTCGCCTAGTCGCGCCTAACGACAGCTTGCTTCTCCGGAGGACGTGCTCCCGCCTCCGCCGTCGACCGGCTACGCCCTGGCGAGTCCGCACGTCCAGTCTCCCCCTTGCATCTACACATTTCACTTGCACTTATACCCGAGCCTGGAATGCAAGTGAAAGTGAAGTTTAAGTGCAAGTCAGACCATGGACGTGCGGGCCTGCCAGGGCGTAGCCCGTCCGCGGCGGAGGCGGGAGTACGCGCCTCCGAGCGTGCTATCGTCTCGCTCCGATGCCCACTCTCGCATCTGCCGCGCCTGCGCTCAGCACCGCCGAGCTGACCCATCGCTACGGCGCACGCGTCGCCATCGATCGCGTCTCGCTGCAGGTCGCGCCGCGCGAGATTTTCGGCCTTCTCGGGCCAAACGGCGGCGGCAAGACGACGCTCTTCCGCATTCTTTCCACGCTCGTTAGGCCAGGTGGCGGCTCGGCCAGCATTCTCGGGCTCGATCTTCTCCGCGACAGCGGCGCGCTTCGCCGCCGCATCGGCGTCGTCTTTCAAGCGCCGAGCCTCGATGGGAAACTGCGTGTGCGCGAAAATCTCGCGCATCAAGGGCATCTCTACGGTCTCTCCGGCGCGACGCTGCGCGAGCGGATCGATCATCTCCTCATCGAGTTCAGTCTGCGCGATCGTGCGCGCGATCTTGTCGAAACGCTTTCCGGAGGCTTGCAGCGCCGGGTCGAGATCGCGAAAAGCCTGCTGCATCGCCCGGAGCTGCTGCTCCTCGACGAGCCCTCGACTGGTCTCGATCCCGGTGCCCGGATCGATCTTTGGCAGACACTTTACCGTCTGCGCGATCAGCAGGACGTGACTGTCCTACTCACGACGCACCTGATGGAAGAAGCCGAACGCTGCGATCGGGTGGCGATTATCGACCAGGGGAAAATCGTCGCGCTTGACACCCCGGACGCCTTGCGCGCGGAAATCGGCGGCGACGTTATCAGCGCGCGGACGCGGGACGCAACGTCGTTAGGCGAACGCATCGCACAATCGTTAGGCGTGGAGGTAAGCGTCTTGAATGACGAGGTGCGGATCGAGCAGCCGGACGGTGGGAGGTTCATCGCGCGATTGGTGGAGGCGTTCCCGGGCGAGCTTGATTCCGTTACCCTGGCCAAGCCGACACTGGAGGATGTTTTCATCGCCCGGACCGGACGGCGCCTGAGCGAAGGGGCGAGCGACCGGAACGTCGCCCTTCCCTGACGGTCTAGCGACGAACGCATGCCGTCCCTCACGTGTCGAGCGACGGGAACGTCGCCCTCCCTGACCTGTCATCCCGAGCCGCGCAGACGGCGAGGGACCCCGCAAGCCTTGCTCGACGTCGTGGGAGGAAGTTGCTTCGAGCAACGCTTGCGAGGTCCTTCGCCGCGCTGCGCCGGCTCAGGATGACATGTGTCGCCCGAGCAAAGAGCCATGATCTATTCGTGTTTTCGAGCGGCCGCGAGAAACGCCCCTAACAATCCCGCAGCTGCGACGAGTAAGCCTGCGGCCACCCATCCGCGATGCATGTCCGTCCAGAGCTGCGGACTGAAGGGGTGCGCACGCGCATCAAAACGCCCGTGCGCGCCCGGATCACCACCGACCGGTTCGTAGAGATTATTCGGCCGGTTGGGATCAGCCCGCTCGCTCGTCTGCTGGCTTTTGACGCCGTTTTTCCCGAGATAAAGATCGCCCAGCCGCGGGAAAAGTTTGTTGCCGATGATGGCGATCACGGTCGGCAATCCGACATAAATTTCGCGCCGCTCGTTTCGCGACGCGAAGACTATGGCGCGGGCTGCGACCTCCGGTTGGTAAATCGGCGGGACCGGTTGGGCTTTGTTAGGCAACTTGCTTTTGCACCAATCGAACTGGGGTGTGTTCAACGCCGGCATCTGCACCATCACCGCGACGATGCGGCTCTTTTGATGGATCAATTCCGCGCGCAAGGAATCCATGAAACCCTGAATGGCGTGCTTGCTCGCGCAGTAGGCCGCTTGCAGCGGGATGCCGCGATAGGCGAGCGCGCTCCCGACCTGGATGATGTGTCCGCGGTCGCGCGGGAGCATGCGTTTGAGCGCCGCGAGAGTGCCGTGGACGTAGCCGAGATAGCAGACTTCGGTGACGCGTTTGAACTCCGCCGGGGTCGTGTCTTTGATGAAAGCGAAGACGCTCGTCATGGCGACGTTGACCCAGATATCGATCGGCCCAAGCTCGCGTTCGACGCGCTCGGCCGCCGCTTCGACCGCCTCGGCATCGGCCACGTCGCACTGCAAAATAATGGCCTTGCCGCCGCGCGCTTCGACGTCGCGCTTCGCTCCTTCGAGCCCGTCCTTCCCGCGGGCCAGAAGGCCGATGTGCGCTCCTTCGGTTTCGGCAAACATGCGGGCGGTGGCGCGACCGACGCCGGCGGCGGCTCCGGTGACGACAATGACTCTTGGTTTTTGGTTTTGCTTCATGTTTTATTCGTTAGGCGGCCTCAAGCGACACTGTCATCCTGAGCGAAGCGCAGCGGAGTCGAAGGATCCCGCGGGATTCTCCAGGGGTCGTCGCTTGCAAGGTTCGCTCGCGGGACCCCTCGACTGCGCTCGGGATGAGAGTTGGCGGTGAAGGTAGTTCCATCGCCTGCTAACCGAGTCGCGGCACCCCTTTCCCATGCGTCCCCGGCGGCGAAAGCTCGCGCCGCACCGGCGGCGGCGTCAGGTCGCGTTTGTCGGAACTGAAAACCGTCGTGCCCTGCGAAATCAAGTAATCGGCCGTGCGCGCGGCTAACGCTTGAATCGTTAGGCCGGGATTGGCCGAGCCTTGCGTGGGCAAGACGCTGCCATCGCAGACGAAGAGATTCACGATGTCGTGCGTGCGCCCGTAGCGATCAACCACCGACTTCGCCGGATCCTCGCCCATCCGCGCGGCGCCGACGAGATGCGCGTAGCGCGCCTCGTGCGCTGTCTCGGTCGCGCCCGCGGCACGCATCACTTCCTCAGTTTTGTTCCTGGCGAACTCGATCAATTTTTTATCGTTCTCGTGCAGATCAAAATTAATGTGCGCCACCGGGATTCCCCATTGATCGCGCTCCTCGGCAAGAGTGACGCGGTTCTCTGGCCACGGCAGAATCTCGCCTAACAATCCCAGCGCCGCCCAGTGATTGTAATCCATCATTTGGCGCCGCATGCCCCAGCCCCACGAACCGCGCGCGGCCATCATTTGTTTGGCGAAGGCGATCGGCAGCGGCCCGACGGTTTGAATGGCAAAGCCGCGGGCGAAATCGCGTTTCGGATCCGTTTCATAAAATTCTTCGGTAAGCGCGTGCGCGGGCGGCGCCTTGTACATCCTAACGAGTTCATCGAAGCGCCCGAGCACGACTGTGCCAGCCTGCGCCATGAGATAACGGCCGACCGTGTCGCTCGAATTCGCGAGGCCGTTTTCGTATCCGGCGCAGGCCGAGTTCAGGAGCAATCGCGGCGTTTCAATCGCGTAACCGGAAACGATCACCGCTTTCGCCTTTTGAAAATGCTCGCGGCCCGCGCGATCGAAATAACTGACACCGGTGACGCGATTGTCTTTCCCGAGATGAATCCGATTTGCCATCGAGCAATCGCGAATCTCCGCGCCGCTGCGGAGCGCGTCGGGCACGTGGGTGATCAACGTGCTCGCCTTCGCGCCGACCTTGCACCCTTGAATGCAAAAGCCGCGATAAATGCAGTGCGGCCGGTCATTGCGCGAGCCCGATAAAATCGCCACCGGCCCGCCGGCGCTGACCGGGATGCCTAACTTTGTGCAACCGCGGATGAGGGTGTTGCCGACGCCGCCCATTGGGTGCGCGCCGTAAGCATAGCCGTGCGGATCGCCCCATGGGTACCAGGCCGGCCCCGCCACCGGCATTTCAAGCTCGAGCAATTCGTAATACGGCTTGAGGTCCCAATAGGAAATCGGCCAGTCAACGCCGACACCATCGCGGGTGTAAACTTCAAAATCCGATGGGTGAAAGCGCGGCGTGAAAGCCGCCCAATGGACCGAGCCGCCGCCGACCCCTTTGCCGCTGTTGTTCGCCCCGAAAACCAGCGGATTCTCGCCGCCGGTGATGCGCATGTCTTCCCAATAAAGCTGGTGCGAACCCTTCTCGTCGCTCACCCAATCGCGCTCCGTGTCCCAGAACGGCCCGGCCTCGAGCCCAACGACGCGAAAGCCAGCGCGCGCGAGCCGCTGCAAGAGAACGCCACCAGCCGAGCCGACGCCGACGATGAGATAATCAACCTCCTCGTTAGGCGCATGACGGCGCATCGGCGCCTCGAGTCGCTGCATCGGCCCGAGATGATGCTCGTGGTCGTTAGGCGATTCGAACGCACCGCCAAATGGTTGCTTCAATGCGTGCCTCCCTGGCCTGCCGGCGGATGCTCTTTGTGCGCCGCGATTTCCTCCACGCTGGGATCGGAAACGGCATCGTTAGGCGCGCGCCATTCGTAGCGTTTCTCCTCAACCTCCCACGGCTCCGCTTCGCCACGCTCCAGGCGCATGTAAGCGCGCGGGTAGGCGGGTCCGCCGAAGCCGATCTCGTCCCAAGCCCGGGGATGCGCGTAATACATCTCCACGCAGTCCTGCACGACCAATCCCCAGTAGCGATGAATCGGCATGCGCGCCCAAATCTCCTCCGCGCCCGGCAGCGGCTCGGCGTCGTGAATGGACTTGAGCAACACGTCCTGCTCGCGCCAGGAGAGATCGAGGAAATTCCGGCCATGCGCGGTGCGCGCCATCTGCTCGATTGCCTGCAACCCGAGCCGATAGGCTGCGCCATCCGGCGGCATCACTTCAAAACGATAACCCGGGGTGCGTTTGTCGTGCAGACGCTCGTCGATGAAGGGGAGAATCGGGATGCGATGCGCAACGTCGCGATCGTCCTGGGGAAGGAGATGTTCGCAAACAATTTCCATCAGCCGCACTTCGTTAGGCGTAAAGAAACGGAGCGGCGGAATTTCTTCGATGCGTTTCCGCACTACTTCGCGCGTCGCCGCGTCCCAGAAACTCTGCTGCGAAAGCGTACTGAAGCCCGGGTAATAACCCGGCTGCGCGCGGGGCGCGAGCGGCTCGCCGTTACGCGGATCGAGCGGGAAACGATCGCCGTGCTTGCTGGTGGAGGCGTCAGTCTTCACGGCTCGTCATCTCCTTGGACGGGATTGCGCACGCGTCTCGCGTGCTACACGAATGAGGCTCCGGCCGAGGGATCTCCGTTCGTTAGGCGCCATGATTATCGTTCCCGACGCATGAGGCTGGCGAGCAAACCAATCGTGCCGCAGGCTGCGAAAAGTAGCGGCGCGAAAATGGGCGGACCGTAAAGAAGGTTGTAAATCGGTTTCTGCATTCCACCCGGCCGCCGCAGCACCCCGCGGGCGTGATAAAAAAATCCCACGGCGCCGTCGGCGATCGCGAGCACCGACATTGCCGGCAGCCAGGTCCGCGCGATTTTTGGACTCACGATTGCGCCGCCGGCCGCGCCCATGAGCAGCGGCGTGATGATGATCGGCGTCCACTGCGCGAGGTAGCGGAAGTTGTTTTTGTAATGCGAGTAAAGCGCTTCCGCGCCGCTGCAAAACGTGCCGACGATCGTCGCCATGGCGAGATGCTTTTGGAATCGGCCCTCGCGCAGACCCATCGTCCAGGGATGTTGCGCGGCGATTTGCGCGGAGCTGAGGGAAAGGACGCGCGCGGCCGGCGAGCGCAAAATCATCGGCGCCGATTCCTCAGGCCGCAGGAAGGACGCGATCAAACCGAGATACGCGCTCACGCCGAAAAGGAGCGGCGCGAAAATCGGCGGGCCCATGATGATGTTCGCGACGGGGAGCCGCCAGCCGCCAGGTTTGCGCGCGATGCCGCGCACGTGGAAACAAAAACCGACGAGCCCGTCGAGCAGCGTGATCGCCGAGGTCAAGCGCAGAACGGTCTGCGCGGCGCGGGGGCTGAAGGCGCCCCAAATTCCCGCCATCGTCATCGCCCCGCCGAGTGCGACCGGCGTGTACATGATATGTTGGCCGTAGCTGCCTTTGTAATGTTCGTAGGCAACTTCCGCGCCGGCGAGCATGCTCGAAGCGCCGGCGAGGGCCGAAAGACTCCGCTGGAACCGGCCTTCGCGAATGTGTGCTTCGGCGAGGCGGGCTTCGCGCGCGAGTTTCTTAGGGAGAAATTTGTCGAACAATCGGTCGGGCCAGTTGCCGGTCTCGCGCGGGGAGGCGAGGCGGCGGATGCGTTTCGTTAGGGCGTTCATCGGAAAAGCTGTGGCATTACGAAGCGACTGCGAAGAGGGAGGCTGGGTAGCGCATGCGTCTCGCGTGCTGGTTGCGGTGTTCCACCGCGACGAACTTTCCGAAAATGGCACCATCCGGTGACGGCAGCGCATTTAGCAAAGTTCGTCGCCGCGAGACAGGTCGACCAGCACGCGAGACGCATGCGCTACCCGGAGTCTGCTGCGACGTCATAGAGCGAATTTCGCCGCGTCCTTTCTTTTCAACGTTAGGCCATTCCCTGGCCGGGAAAGATCCGGTCGCAGCGCGCCGTCGTTAGGCTGGGGCGCGCCGTCAAAGAACATGCGCTCGATGCGCGCATGATCGTGAAAATATTCGGCGTGCCGGAAAGGCCGCGCGGAGCAGCCCACCGGAATGTGCAAGGCCGGCGCGCAATGCGACGAGAGCGGGAGGTGATGCGCTTCGCACAAAACTGCCGCCTGAAAAAAGCCGGTGTAGCCGCCGCAGCGCGTGGCGTCGGCTTGCAGGACATCCACCGCTCCCGCGCTGAGCATGCGCTGAAAATAAGTGACATCGTAACCGTACTCCCCGGCAGCGATGTCCATCCCGGGGGGGCCGGCGTCGCGCAGCAAACGCAGACCGTCAAGATCATCGGAAGAAACCGGTTCTTCAAACCAGCTCACATCCAGCTCGGAAAAAACGTAGCTGAGCTCGAGCGCTTCTTTGCGCGAGTAACCGCCATTGGCATCAACGAATAACTCAGCGTCGGCGCCGATCGCCGCGCGCGCGGCGGCGACGCGCGCGGGATCGGCCTGCGCGTCGCGGCCGATTTTCATTTTTACCCGCGGGATTCCTTGCTCGACCCAACCGCCGAGTTGCTCCTGCAAATTTTCCTCGGAATAAGAAGTGAAGCCCCCGCTGCCGTAAAGCGGCATCGCGTCCCGCACCTGTCCGAATAGCCTAACGAGCGGCAGGTCGAGCAGTCGGGCCTGCAAATCCCAGAGCGAAGTGTCGACCGCGGAGATGGCCATCGAGCAGATGCCGGGACGGCCGAGGTTGCGGATGGATTCGACCATCGCGACGAAGGCGCCGTTCGGCGACGTCGCGTCGCGGCCGACGACTACCTCTCGTAGTTGGGAAGCGATCAGCCGGGCGGTCGCTTCATCGGCGTAGCTGTAGCCTAACGAAAGCTTCCCGCCGGCTTCCGCTTCGACGATGACGATGGTGGTGCTGTCCCACTCGATTGTCCCGTCGGATTCCGGCTGGTCGGTCGGAATTTTGTAGGCCGAGACCGCGAGTTTCTCGATCGGCGTGGAGGTCATCTTCCGGGTAGCGCGTACGTCCCGTGTGCTGGTCGCCGCGTCTCGCGACGACGAACTTTTCGAAACGGGTAAACGTCAGGAGAAGGCGAGTGCCTAACGGAAAGTGCGCGACGGTGAGACACCGTCACCAACACGCGAGACGCGTGCGCTACCCGGGCAAGCTCCGCGTGACGACAATCGCTCACTGCCTTCAATCCTTGTGCGGGATGAAACTCTCGATCGCGTCCTTGAAAGCGCCGCGGATCATGCCGGGCGCGTCGGGGTCGCCTTTTAGGATCGACTTCATAAAATTCTCCGCCTCTTTGAAGGTGATGTGCGGCGGCAACGTCGGCACTTCCGGATCAGTCAGCGCCTCATAAACTACCGGCCGGTCGGCGGCGAGGGCTCGATCCCAGGCGGGCCCGACCTCCTCCGGCTTATCCACCCGAATCCCGCGCAACCCGAGCATCTCCGCATAATTCGCGAAGGGGAAATCGGGCACGGTTTGCGAGACCACATATTTCGGGTCGCCCGTCATGACGCGTTGTTCCCAAGTCACCTGATTCAAATCGCGATTGGCGAGCACCATGATGATGAGGCGCGGATCGCTCCATTCTTTCCAGTAATGCGCGATCGTGATGAGGCCGTTGATTCCGTTCATGAGCATCGCGCCGTCGCCCACGAGGGCGATGACCGGCCGATCGGGCCAGGCAAATTTCGCCGCGATCGCGTAGGGCACGCCCGGGCCCATCGTCGCGAGGTTGCCGCTGAGCGAGGCCATCATTCCGCGCCTGACTTTAAGATCGCGCGCGAACCAGTTGGCCGACGATCCGGAGTCGGAGGAGAGAATGCAGTTATCCGGCAAGCGCGGCGACAACTCCCAAAAGACGCGCTCGGGATTGATCGGGTCGGCCGAGTTCATGGCGCGCGCTTCGAGCACTTCCCACCAATCTTTGATGTTGCCCTCGATCGTCTCGCGCCAGGAACGATCCCTCTTGCGATCGAGCAGCGGGATGAGCGCGCGCAAAGTTTCCACGCTGTCGCCCACCAGGCTCAACTCCATCGGGTAGCGGATGTTGATCATCTTCGGGTCGATGTCGATTTGCACTCCGCGCGCCGCGCCTTCTTTCGGGAGGAATTCCGAGTACGGAAAACTGGAGCCGACCATCAGGAGGGTGTCGCAGTCGGTCATCATGTCCCAGCTCGGCTTGCTGCCTAACAATCCGATTGGGCCGGTGCAGTAGGACAACGCGTCGGGCAGGACCGCTTTGCCTAACAATGCCTTGGCCACGCCCGCGCCGAGCAGCTCGGCCACTTCCATTACCTCATCGGACGCGCCCAGGCAGCCGGCGCCGACGAGCATCGCGACTTTTTTCCCGGAGTTGAGAATATTGGCGGCGCGGCGCAGATCGGCATCCGTCGGAATGACCCGCGGGGTCGAATAGCTGATGCCCGAGTGGATGGTGCTGTGCAGGCGCGGCGGTGTCTCGACCGCGTCGAGCTCCTGGACGTCGTTAGGGAAAATGATGCAGGTGACCGTACGCTCGGCCTTGGCGATGCGGATCGCGCGGTCGACCAGATGCCGCACCTGCGCCGGCACGGTGCACATGTGGACGTAATCGTGCGCGACGTCTTTGAAGAGCGAGATGAGATCGACTTCCTGCTGGAACGAACCGCCCATCGCCGCGCGGGCCGATTGTCCAATGATCGCAACAACCGGCTGATGATCCATCTTCGCGTCGTAGAGTCCGTTGAGCAGATGGATCGCGCCCGGCCCGGAAGTGGCGAGGCAGATGCCAACCTCGCCGGTGAATTTCGCGTGCGCGCAGGCCATGAAAGCGGCCATTTCCTCGTGCCGCACCTGCACGTAGTCGACCGCGTCGCCCGCGCGATCAATCGCGCCGATGATGCCGTTGATCCCGTCGCCGGGGAATCCATAAATGCGCCGGATGCCCCATTCGGTGATCCGTTTGATTAAGTGATCGCTGACGAGTTCTGCCATGTTTTTGAGTTCGTTAGGGGTTAGGACTTGTCATCCCGAGGGACCTCCCCGGCTCGCTTGAGCGAGTGATTGTTAGGCGCCCGCAACGGACGCTTGCGGGATCCTTCGCCGCGCTCCGCCGGCTCAGGATGACAAAGCTGTTGTGGAGCGACTCCTTCATTCGTTAGTCCACCGGGTAGGCGATGGTGCTGAGGAGCGCGTTCTCGGCCTGCCGCGAATCGAGGCGTGTGTGTTGCACGACGACGGGCTCGTCGCTCTCGATGAGGCTCGAATAAGCGGTGTCGCGCGGGACTTCTTGCGGGTCATTGAGGTTGTTGAAGCGCACGTGATGGGTGCGCCGCGCCTTGACGGTGAATTCGTAAGGTCCGATGGGGTCGTGATCTTCAAAAAAAATCGTCACGCGAATGTGCGCGTCGCGCTCGCCCGCGTTGAGGAAGCACATCGCTTCGTGACTCGTCATCGCCGGGGCCGGACCGTTGCTTTGCCCAGGAATGTATCCTTCCGCAATCGCCCATTTTTTTCGTCCGACTTGATCCATAATTTTGTTTGCGCGGTGAAAGTAAAACGCGGCGCGGAGCCACATCGGATTTAAAAAAAACTCTGCCGCGGCAGCTTGCGTCTTGCGATTGCGCGCGTTGTAGCCGGGGGCGGATCCCGTCGGCGTTTGGGGCAACCAGCCGCTGCGCCGCCGAGGTCACCGCGCCCAGCTACAACCGCTGATCCAGCGTTCCGCTTCGGCGAGTTGCGCGGAGTCGAAATCCTGACGGTCTCGCTTGCGAGAAGTTCGCCGATTTTGATCATCCATTTTTTCCCAGGCCATGTCGCCGACCATGGCGACGCGCTCGACTTTGTATTCGCTCAGACGTCTAGAGAGGGGTTCTGACCCGCGAGGTTCTGTACCGGACGACAGCGTTGCGGGTCAAAGACTTGTGCTACAGGCTGCCCGCATCGAGTTACAACCCCATCAGCTCGCGAATGTATTTCACCGGTGGGCTGCCGTAGCTCAGCGCTTCGTCGTTGAATTTCTTCGCATCGAAATCCTTCCCCGTTTTGGCTTGCGCCCGCGTCCGCAGATCGAGCCACTCGCTTATGCCGACAAAATAGGTCGAGAGCTGCGCCGAGCTGATGCGCGCGCGTTTCCATTTGGCGACCGCTTCGCCTTCCTGCTGGAAGCCTTCCTTTTCCATCAGATCGATTGCTTCCTTCTCCGTCATTTTTCCCGCGTGGATGCTTTGATCGATGATCGCGTTCACGATTACGCGCAGCCGCATTTTAAGTTGTTCGATTTTTACCTCCGGCCCACCGAACCCCTGCTCCGCCATCATCTGCTCCATGTAAACCGCCCAGCCTTCGATCATGCTTCCGCTTTGAAACATCGCCCGCACCAGGGTTGGCGCCTTGAACTGATTCGAGTGGACGAGCTGCAAATAGTGGCCCGGCATCGCTTCGTGGACGACGAGGTCGTGCACCATGTAGTTGTTGTATTCCTGAAAGAATGATTCCTTGCGCGCCTCCGACCAGTCGTTAGGCGTGGGCTCGATCGCGAAAAAAGTCTTGCCGTTTTTCTCCAGCGGCCCCGGCGAATCGCAATAGGCGATGCCCGCCCCGCGCTTGAACTCCGGCATAACGATGACATCGAGCGGCTCATCTGGCACGGACACGAAGTTTTTCTGGCGGACAAAGGCCGTCGCCTCACCCGCGACCTTTTTCGAGTAGTCGACAATCGTGTCGTTGTCCGGATGTCGGTTCGCCAGATGATCGAGCACCGCGGCCGTCACCTTCTGCTTGTCCGCGAGCGTAGCCTCGTCGGCATTCGGGAAATATTTCTTGTAAAACGGGAGGGCGGTTTCGTATATCGCCGCCTGCGTCGCCTTGAGATCGGCTTGCGCGCGCGTCATCACTTCTTCCATCGGGATATCCGAGGCGAGGGCGAAGTGCAGCTTCTTGCGGAACTTCTCGGCGCCCAGCCGGAAGTCGCCGGTCGAGCGCGGCAGGAGATCTTTTTCCAGCCAGGTTTTGTAGTTGGCGAGGGCCGCGGCGGTCTTCTCCTGAAGGGGAGCGATCTCCTCCTTCAACTCCGGCGCCTGCTCGAGCAGCGGCGCGAGTCCATCCCGGACTAACGAGATCGCGCCTTGCGTCTGATCAATCGCCACCTGCGTGTCGATTTCAGGCGGGCTTTGTAAATTCGCCTTCGCTTGCACGATGACGGCCGGGATTGCCTCCAGGCGCGCGCGTAGATTCGCGATCCGCTCTTTCGCCGGCGCGAAATCGCGCGCGACAAGAAGATAAAGGCTGTTGGCGAGACTTTCATTGTAAACCAAAGGATTCGATTCCCAATCCTTCAACTCCTCGAGCTGGAAGAGCTCGTAATCGATCGCGTCCTCTAGAATCTGCGCGTCGACCTTGTTCGAGCCGGTCAACTTCGTCCGATCGATCTGCCCGAGCTGCTCGCGGGCCTCGCGCGCGGCGGCACGCGCCTTGGCGAAAGCATCGGGCGAATAATCGGTCAGGTGCGCATCGAAGCGATGATCGCCCAGGCTCGTCGCTTCCTCGGGATTGCGCTGCACATATTGTTCGATGTAAGACTTTGCGGTCGTTTCAAATTGCTTGTCTTCCGGCGTGGCGTGCGCCGTGGCAAGAGTGAGGAAAATTCCGGCGAGAGAAAGAAGGGCGAAGAATTTCATAAGAGGAACAGACTGCCGCGAAGTGCGTCCCGATGCGAGCGACAACTCTAGCGCGGATAAGCGCGGCTCCCTTCTTCTTCCGCTCATGCAAGTAATCATTCGCAGGCTGCGGGGGCGGCGTTAGGCGGCGGTTCGTCAGTGTCACCAATCATCGCCTAACGAGAACAAGATCAGCTACCGCCGGCGAGCGTGAATGCTAGTTTGGGCCAGGCCGCGACGTCTCAGCCAGCCGAACACCCCACGCTAAACAGCCGCGCTTCGCAGAGCGAAGCGTCTACAGGAATTGCCTAACGAGCGGGAGAATCTGCTGCACGTCGGCCCGCCTGAAAGCGCGGCCTTTCACCCGGCGGGTGGAGGGCGCGAGATCGCGGACCTGGCGCAGCTCGCCATTTTTCCAGACCCACGCCGATTCGTTATACGGGCCGACTTTCCCCGGGTCGCTCCAGGAATGGATCGAAATAAGACGATCGCTCAGGGCAGAGGCGATGTGCATCGGGCCGCTGTCGACGCTGACGGTGAAGCGCGCGCGGCGGATGAGCCAGACGAGTTGCAGGATGCTGGTGTGGTTAAGGAGGTTCACCGTGTTGTCGGCCACCGGCAGTCCGCGTTTCGTCCGGCCGGCGAGGACGACGCGGTGCGGTGCAAGCGCGCGGCAAAAATCTTCAACCGCGAGGTCGCTGAGTGATTTCCGCCGCCCGCGCGCAAACGGGTGGAGGAGGACAAAGGGAACGTCGTCGTCGAAATGCTGGATCGGGTCGCCACTGGGGAGTGGGAAGCGCAACGGCCGCTGAATCGGGACGCCGAAGTTCTCGACGAGCGCGAGGTAACGCTCGACCGCATGGGTGTTGCGATCGACCGGCGCGATGTGGTCGTAAAATTTTCTCACTCCTTCGCGCGCGTCGCTCATGCCGTAGAAGGCGCGCGGGTGGCTGGTGCGGCCGATGAACGCGCTGCGCAGCAGACCTTGGAAATCGAGGGCGACGTCCGGTTTAAGCCGATTCGTCTGGCGCATCCAGGGGAGGAGGCGCGTAGCCAGCCCGAAACCGCCGAGTTCGCCGCGCGGAAAAATGTGGACGTGATCGACGCACTTGTTGCCGCGGAGGAGGGAGGCCCATTCGGGATTGATCACCCAGGTGATGTTGGCGTTGGGATAGGCCTCGCGCAGGAGCGCGGCGGCGGGGAGCGTCTGGACGATATCGCCTAACGAACTCGGCTTGATGATGAGAAGGGAGCGGGGGAGAATTTCTGATTTCTGATTTCTGATCTCTGATTGTAAAGACATCTCTCGCCGCGGACCGGTGGTGATTCCTAATCAGCCCGGAACGCAGCCAGAGGCGAGGCCGGGCTTTCCATCAGCAATTCCCCTAGCGTCCTTGCGCGAGCCGGCTGGCGAGGCGCTCAGGCAGCCCCGCCTCGCGGATTTTGCGTTGCGTGGTGGCGAGATCGTACTTCACCCGGCGCTGCTCCACCGTATGCCGGTCGCAATGGAAGATGCAGTAGGCCGCGCGCCAATCGCGGTCGCGCGGTTGCCCGACGCTGCCGGCGTTGATGAAATATTTTTTGTCCGGGATGATGACGATATGCCCCGGCGCGATCCGGCGCACGCTCTCGTCGCACACGAAAGCAGTTGGCCAATGGGTGTGGCCGAAAAAGCAGAGCGAGGTGTGCTGATAGGTAAAGCTGGCGATGGCATCGAGGTCGTTGAAGACGTAGCCCCATTGTCGCGGGGTATCGAGCGTCGCGTGGACGATCGTGAAGTCGCGCACCTGCCTCGTTAGGCGCAGTTCCGTCAGCCATCTTTTCTCCTCGCGGGAAAGGTGTTGACGGGTCCAGCCGATCGCTTCCTCGGCGAGCTCGTTGAAGCCCTTGGTGGAAGCATCGATCGCGGCTTGTTCGTCGTGATTGCCTTTTACGACCGGGCATTCGAGCTCCTGGATGAGCTGCACGCATTCGCTCGGATTCGCGTTGTAGCCGACGATATCTCCGAGGCAAACGAAGTGGGTGCAGTGGTGGGCGCGCGCGTCCGCCAGCACCGCCTCGAGGGCCTCGAGGTTTGAGTGGATGTCGCTAAGAATGGCAACACGCATCCAGGAAAGTTAGAAAGGATAAAAAGTTAGAACGTTAAAAGGGCGCAATGTAACCATTTTAAATGATTACGAAATTTAACGTGCACCATCCGGTATCCGTTGATCGAACGGAATATCGAGCTGCTCTTCGAGAATTTCTAAACGCTTCAGCAATGTGGGCAAACGTTCACGCGGGCCGCGACGGTAGAGCTGAAGCAGCGCTGCGTAAGCGGAGCGCTCATGGCCCGGCGCATAGGACAGCTCGTAGGCGGCGAAGCGCTCGGCGTATTCGGGCGCGCCTGGGAGCGTGGCGGCGCGCGCGTAGAGCCGGGCGGCCGCGGCGTGGTCGCCGAGCTTGTCTTTTTCCAGGCGGGCGAGCGCCTCGTAGAGCTGCGGCCGGTCCGGGTTGTTCTTGATCCCGCGCACGAGGAAATCTCTCCCGAGCGCGAAATATTCCTGCTCCGCCTTGCGCCGCAACGCCTCGTTAGGCTGAGAGGGATCGTGCCGCGCGGCCACGCTCGCATTCCAGGCCATGTGCCAGGCCGCCATGTCCCAGAACAAAATCGAGCGCGGCTGCAAGGTGGTCGCTTCGCGAAAAAGGAGGAGGACGCGGCCCCACTCCGTCCGCTCCCATGCGACGTGCGCCTGGATGAAAATAACATCGGCAACGAGCGAACGAAATCCGCTCAGCGCGGCAAGGAAACCGAGCTGTCCGATCTGCTCGCGCAGGTCGAGGCCGAGCCTGGTTTCATGGAAATAGGCGCTGCGATGTCGCGCCGCGAGGGAGGACTCGATCGGCACACGGACCGCTCCGAACGCGAGCAGAAGGAGGGCGACAAGCGCGCCGCGAATCATAGCTCCTTCCCGTGAAACACCACCCAGGCAAAGAAGAAATAGACCGAGATATAGACGCAACCGAGCACCGCTGTTTGCGCGAAGAGCGGGCCCGGGATGGCAGTTCCGGCGACGATGTCGTCGACCAGGTTGAAGAGCTGGAGGTCCGGAAACACAAGAGCAACAAGCGCGAGAAAGGTTTTCGCGATCCAGCCGGCGCTGTTTTGCTGCAGCCAGTACTCGCGTGCCATCGCCTGGAGATGGCCGATGAAATAAATAAAAACCATCACGCAGATGGTGAAGATATTCGAGGTCGCAAAGGTCGAGACAAACAGGGTGAGCGAGGCGAGCAGAGCGGCTTTCAGGTAAATGACAACGATGCCCGGGAACAGATTGACGTTGAAGGCCGAGGCCTTGAGCGTGCGCACCGCCTCCTGCACTTGCTCCGGGCGCAGTCCGCTGGTCTGACGAAGTGTTACGCCGACAAGCATCTCTTGCCTAACGAAAAGCGCGATGAGGAAGAGCGCGGTCATGGCGACGACGCTGAGGGCAAGGAGAAGGAGAACGCCGCCAAGCTTGCCGGCGAGATACTCATAACGGGGCACCGGCTTCGCCAGGATGGTGTAAATGGTGCGCTCTTCGACGTCGTGCGGGATGAGCTGGGCCGTGGCCACAATCGCGAGGAGCGAGGTGAAAATGCTCATCGCGCCTAACGACACGTCTTTGAGCACCTGGAATTCCTGCTGAAAGCTCAGCTGAGCCATGAAGATCGAGCTGCCGATGAGAAGGAGGGCAAAGATGAGGAGGAAATAAAAGACCTTCAGCCTAACGAGCTCGGTGAAGGTGTTGCCCGTGAGGGCGGCGATGCGCGTGAGCGAGAATCGGGAGTGGCCGGACTTACTCATGCGGAGAATCGTCCACAGATGAAGACAGATTGAAGAAGTCATTTAACCGCAAAAAATCTGTGTAGATCTGCGCAACCTGTGGACCTTCATCTCTCCGCTGGAGCTTTCGTCGCCTCGAGAAAAAGCCGCTCGAGTGTAGTCTGCGGCTGCCGTTGCTCGATCAGTCGCGCACTGGATTTCTTCAGCAGCGCGGCGATGTCGTTGAGCACTTCCGGCGTCGCGTTCTGCAGGATCAGCTCCGTTTGATTTTCGATCGCGAGGAGATCTTCAACGCGACCTTCGCGCACAAGGACACCGTTCGCCAGAATGCCGACGCGATCACAAATTTCCTGCACCTGCGCGAGCAGATGCGAGGAGAGCAGGACCGTGATTCCGCGCCGCTTCAGATCCAGAATCAGATCGCGAATATCGCGCGAGCCCGCCGGATCGACTCCCGCGGTCGGTTCATCGAGTACCACCAGCTTTGGTTCCTGAATCAACGCCTGCGCCAGGCCGATGCGCTGCAACATTCCCTTCGAATATCCGCCGAGCCGCCGGTCGCGCGCGTTTTGCAAGCCGACGAGCTCGAGCAATTCGCCGGTGCGGCTCTTGAGTCGCACCCCGCTCAGCCCGCAGAGCTTTCCGTAAAAGCGGAGCGTCTCAGCGCCAGTGAGGTATTTGTAAAAATAGGGATTCTCGGGGAGAAAACCAACCGCCTCCCGGCTCCCGACTTCGCGGCTGTCGCGTCCGAAAATTTCCGTCGAGCCGCTGCTCGGCGAGACCAGGCCGAGGATGATCTTCAAGGTCGTGCTCTTCCCCGATCCGTTAGGCCCGAGGAGGCCGTAAACTTGTCCGGGAGCCACTTCCAGATTCAAGCCGCGCACTGCGACGACGCGCGTCCGCCGGAACGGAATTGGAAAAACTTTCGTTAGGCCACGGACCGCGACGGCTGGCTTAATCATGGCGAATCTCGAAGCCGCGCGCCTGCGGCGGTTGCGCGGGAACCGACTCGGTTTGTTTGCGAATGTGCGCGCGCAATTCGCTCTGGCCGATCGCCTCGATAAAGGCGCGCACCTCCGCATCTTCGCCGCTCGCCTGCAGCGCGACGCGGCCGTCGGGCAGATTGCGCACCCAGCCGGTCACGTCGAAACCTTTGGCAATTCTTTTTACCGACCAGCGGAAGCCGACGCCCTGGACATTGCCTTCAAAAAGAATCTGGAGCGAAGTCGTCACCTTGGGCTTGGAAATTAAGCGGTTAAGGCGCCGCCGCCAATGCGGTGAGTCGGGGAATTCGCCTTCGGAGGGACTTGCTTCCGCAAGTCAAGTTTGTCACTAGATCGTCCATCAAAAATAAGACGTTGCCTAAGAAACTGGACTTGCGGAAGCAAGTCCCTCCGGGCGCAGCTTCCGTCGGTCCGCTGCCTAACGAAATTCCGGCGCCGCGCTCTCCGCGGGGAACGGCTCCGGCAGCGGCTCCGGCGGCGCGATCAAACGAGGATCGTTCGAGTTCATCTGGAACTGCTCCTCGTGATTCGCAATCAAGGGCGCTGGCGGCTCCAGCGGTGGCGCCAGCTTCTCCGCGACGAGGGCGGCAGAAGCCGTTCGGATATCCTCGCTCGCGACGTAGCCGTTCTCTCCGTTTTGCAACTGCACTTTCACATAGCCGAATGATGGCCGGATCACTTTCATGAGCGCGTCCTTCGGCAACTGCTGGTCGGGGCCATGGCCCTGCTGCGGGCCGTAGTGGTAGAACGCTGTCTGATTAGCGGCGACCGAATACCAACCGCCGGTCGTGCCTGAAAGCGCGCTGATTTTTTGCGCGCTGCTGCATCCGCCGAGGCATGCCGCCAGTGCAAGGAGTGGGAGCACCTTCCACAGCGGGCCGATTATTTGTAGCTGTAAACGAAACATACTTCCGCGGGCGCGTCCTCTTCCAGCCCGATCCGGACATAGAATTGCCCGCTGTTCGCAACCGTTAGACCAGCAGCCGCCTTGCCATCCGCGTGATATTTATCCGTCGCGACCGGCGCGCCGCTTTCGTTGAAAACGTCCACGGCCAAATTCTTGCCGCTCTCCGTCGCGCCGGCCGAGAACCAATATTGGTTTCCGGCGTAAAGATTGACCGCAATGAGTTTGCTCTCGTGCGGAGCGAGCGTGCCGCTCCAGTGCCCGTCGCGAAGCTTGAAGCCGTCATTGGAAAATGCGCCTGCCAACTCCAGCGCCGTCTCTCGGGCCGCGACTTCCTGATCGGTTTCCGCGACTGCCGAAACGCTGAGCGCGGCGAGGCAGAGCAAGGTAATCCAAATCCTCCGCCCGGCGCGCTTCATTGGTCCTTTTTTTGAATCTCCTGCATGAGCTGATCGATTGCAGTCTGGAGACGCATCACTCCTTCGGGCGCGAGCGATTTTCCAAATGGGGTGGCGACGATCTTCTCGATCTCCTGGAGCTGGGCGTCGACGCTTTTGACGAGCGTATCGCCCTGCAACTCGGGCGCGATTTGGCTGAGCTTCGAGTGAATGAAACGCAACAGCTCCGGCTGGCGCAGGACTTGGGCGAGTTTCTCATCGTAGTTCTTCGCGACCACGCCGCTCACCACCTGGGTCCCGCGGATCCATCCGCCTAGACTAACGAGTATAACAAGGTCCTGGTCGCGGTGCGATTGCATCGAGGCCTTCACTTCGTTCTGGGTCGCCTCCAGTTCTTCCTGGAGCGCGGGCCACTCGTCGTTCTCGGCGAATTGATTGATACTGTTGCCGCGCGCGAGAATGTTCTCGCTCACCCCCAGAGCCTTGGCCATTTTCAAGATATCGCCGCCGGTGTTCTTGACCTGTTGCGAATCCTGCGCCTCGATCGCGATAAACCCGTCGGCAATAAGGCCGCCAAGATTGAGGGCGATCTGGGCGCGTGTCTTGTAATTCATTGCGATCGGCCCGCGAAAGCTCGCGGTCCAATCAGGCTTTGTTGGTTTGCCGAGCGCGGCGAAGGTCTCGCCGGGTGTCGGGATAGTGATCGCGTCGGTCTTGATCGCCTGCGACATCTCGTTAGGGGAAAGGCTGGCGGGACTCGACGCGGACGTGCGTGCCGAGGTCGCCGGGAGGGCTTCGCTGGCGAGTAGCCAGATCAAGAGCCCCATTCCTATCCGCACGAACATGACCGCAGACTAGCCACCCCGCCTGGCAATGCCAGCAGGAAATCACCCGCGCCGGTCACTATGCCGTGGCAAGTCCGCATGCCCAGTTTCTCCCTCAGCCTGGCTCGCGCGAGCGCGCACGCAAAATTGTTATCTTTTGAGTGGCTTCTCGAAACTAAACGCGCGAAAGCGCGTCGCTCCGCGGCGCTGGAAGTTCCTACCGAAATCTGCGGAAGTGCGTCGCTTCGCGCCATGCCTCGCAAAGAGGGATTGCGCCTCGCGCGAATAGCGGCTATTTCCCTAACGAGATGTCCGCGACCAGCATTAGCAAAGTTCACGCGCGCGAAATCCTCGATTCGCGCGGCAACCCCACGGTCGAAGTGGACGTGCATCTCGAAGGCGGCGGCTTCGGCCGCGCGGCCGTCCCGAGCGGCGCGAGCACGGGAGAGCATGAAGCGTGGGAATTGCGCGACGGCGACAAGGCGCGCTACGGCGGCAAAGGCGTAAGCAAAGCAGTCGCCGCCGTCAACGAAACCATCGCGCCGGTCCTGCTCGGCTGCGACGCGCTTGAACAGGCAGAAGTCGACGCTCAAATGATCGAGCTCGACGGCACGCCTAACAAAAAGAAGCTCGGCGCCAACGCATTGTTAGGCGTTTCCCTCGCCAATGCGCACGCCGCCGCGGACGCCGAGGGTCTGCCGCTCTTCGGCTATCTCGGCGGGAGTGAAGCAAACGTCCTGCCCGTCCCGATGATGAACATCCTCAACGGTGGCGCGCATTCCGATGCGCCGATCGATTTTCAGGAGTTCATGATCATGCCCAAAGGCGCGCCAACCTTCCCCGAAGCGTTGCGTTACGGCGCGGAAGTTTTTCATGCGCTTAAAGGCGTGCTCAAAGCCCGCGGCCTCTCCACCGCGATCGGCGACGAAGGCGGTTTTGCGCCTAATCTTAAATCGGTCGAGGAGGCGCTCGAAGTGATCGCTGCCGCGGTCGAAAAAGCTGGCTATTCGTTAGGCGAGCAAATTTTTATTGCGCTCGATCCCGCCTCCTCCGAGTTCTATGACAAGGAAGAGAACGCCTATGTCTTCAAAAAATCCGATGGCTCGAAGCGAAGCGCGGCGGAGCTGGTCGATTACTACGCGTCCCTCTGCGAGAAATTTCCGATCATCTCGATTGAAGATGGCTGCGCCGAGAATGACTGGGACGGGTGGAAGAAGCTGACCGATCGCTTAGGCGACAAAGTGCAGCTTGTCGGGGACGATCTTTTTGTTACCAACGTCGAATTTTTGCGGAAAGGAATCGACCGTGGCGTAGCTAACTCAATTCTCGTAAAGGTGAACCAGATCGGCACCCTTACCGAGACCTTCGCAACGATCGATCTGGCTACGAGCAACAATTACACTGCCGTCATCAGTCACCGCTCCGGCGAGACCGAAGACACGTCGATCGCTGACATCGCGGTCGCGACCAATGCCGGCCAGATCAAGACCGGCTCGCTTTGCCGGACCGATCGGGTGGCGAAATACAATCAGCTCTTGCGCATCGCCGAGGAACTGGGTGACAAGGCCGTCTTCGGCGGTAAAATGCGCTAGTGGACGCCACCGGCTACGGCCATTTTCGCGAGCGCCGCGATGCCACCATCTGGCAGCAGATGAACGCCGTGCTCAAGGTTTTGCTCCTTATTGCCGTCTGGCTGCTCATGATCAGTTTCTTCCTGCCGCCCTACAAACAGTTGCAGCGCGATCGCGCCGCCTTCGAGCAACTCAACACGCAGCTGACCGAGCAGAAGGTGATCCTCGCCCGCCTAACGAGACAAGTGACGTTGCTCAAGAACGATCCGACTTATCTGGAAACCATCGCGCGCGACAACCTCGAGATGATGAAGGAAGGCGAAACCATCTTCCGTCTCGAGCCGCGGCGGACGGAACGAAGCGTCACGCCGCAGCCGTAGTTCGTTAGGCGCGGAATTCGCGGGCTTTCCTTCCGGAGAGCTACTTGCGTTAGGATTTAATGATACAAAACTGCGGCAAAGGACTGTAGATGCTCGGGTCGACAAGGTAATGGTAGGTCTCCGGTGGCCGTAGAATTAGCCGCATCGATACGATACTTGCGCGGACGTGCTGTAGGTCCGGGTTCCTCCCAGCGGGATCTGATCGTTACTGGCCGCCCCGTCATCGAAAAGGAGTAACTTGTTACCCGGCATCGAGACCGCGCGCTGTCCGATCGGCGGCAGAGTATCCGGACCGAGAGCCAGCTCGAAGGCGCGCAAGGAGGCGAACTTCGTAACTCAAGGTGGTGCCGGGCAAGGGCGGCTGGGCGATGTAGGGATTGGAGTAAGTGCCCCCCAGCATAAGCCGGCGGTCTGGATGGTTAGGGCGGTCTTATGTGGCGTGCCATGCGCGTTGCGCGAGCCTATCCACGCACTTCTATGGAGGCGACGGCAAGGGCGTCGGCGGGGGGGTTGGCGGAACTGTTTGGTCCACGACGTTGTGCAATAGAACTGCCGCTGGCCCCTCATCGGTCACCTGCAAGAGCCGCTTTATAACGACCAGCGCGTCATCTTATTTTCCGGCCTCAATAAGCGCATCGGCCTGCTCGAGAGCTACTCGTAGCTGATCGCCCCGTCCTCCGTAGATCGTGCCCGCCTGCCGCAGGCAACTGACCGCGCTGTCGTAATCTCCCGTCTCTTTCTCCATCAGTCCAAGGTCTTCAATCATCGGGGCGTTCTCCGCGCGCGACGCCGTCTCGCGCGCGAGCGTGGAATAATCCACCGGCTCCATCCCTGCATTTTTCGTCGCGAAAGCGTGATACATCTCCCACTCATTCCGGCTGCGGCCGCTCCGTTTCGTATCGAACTGCAACCACGAGAGATATGGCCGGTAAAGCGGATCGCCCACCACTACGGTCATCCACGAAAGCGCGCGCGTCGCCATGTAAGCGCTCTCCGCCAGGGTAAAACCGTGGAGCAGCCGGTCGTTGAAAATGTCGAGGTGCGCCGTCATTTGCAGATACGGCTCGTAAACGTTGCCTAACGACGCCGCGGCGCCTTTGCTCAGGAGCGGCCCGACCCAGTTCGCGTCTGCCTGGCGCAAGGTGTTCGCACTGAAGGAATGGATATGGACCGCGATAGCCCCGCGCGGGAAAGCAAAATCTGGAGCGGCAAACGGCCCGGCCACGCCACCCGTGTACCAGCCATAATAGAGTGCGCAATTATTCGTGGGAAATCCGGCGGGGAAGACTGCCGGTTTCTGATCATAAACAGCGGGAATGCCGACCCGCCGCAGATCCTTCACGACCGTCTTAAGCCACTCGTCGCCATCCGCCAGGCCGCCGCTCGTGTTGTGCGCGCCGTCCACATAGGCGCGTCCCCAGAGGCCCGATTTTTCGGTCTCGATTGCGCCAGTGATCATGCGCCTAACGATCAAAGCAGTCGGCGCATCGAGCCGGCTTACGAGCATGACCGGCGAAGCGTCCAGCTGACCGATTGGACGGAAACTTTGAAAGTAAGGATTGGGCGCCGCGCCCGAGATTTGCCTCGAAAAAAGCCCGAGCAAAGCCACCTCGGAGTCAACCGACGCCTGATTGATGGAGCCGAGGAGGTTGGTCTCGGGATGATCACCGGGATAGCCAGACGTGGCGCGAATTTTGAGCGGCATGCCGCGGATCAAAGCGACGAAATCAATCTGGTTGGAAGTCACCACCTGCCGGCCACTCGCGTCCTCGTGCTGGTTCCACCATTTGCGTTCGAGAAAAATTTTCCGCAGCGGCGCGGCGATCGTCTCATCGTATTCTTCGCGACTGATCTCTTCTTCGGTCGAGCATTCGAGGCCGATGAGGTGATCGTTAGGAATGTGACGTTTCCCCGCGTAAAAGTGGGCGAGGCCGGCCGATTCCGGGGCCGCGCGATTGTAGATGACTATCGTGGCCTTGGAGAGATCATCGGCAGCGCGAGCGCCAGCCACGCCGCCTAACGACAGTAAGACGATCGCGGCGCCGGCGATCCACTTCAAGGCGCGATCTCCAGTTTCAACCCGTCAAAAGCGAGCCCGGTGTTCGCCGGCAGATCGGCTTCGGCACTCTGGGCCAGCTCATGGCATATGTGCGTGAAGAGCGTGCGCCCGGGTTGCACGCGTTGCGCGACCTCCAGCGCCTGCCCGACGCTCAGGTGGGTCGGGTGCGGCTTCTCGCGTAGCGCATCGATGATGAGCACTTTCACCCCCGCGATCTGGCGCGCGATCTTGTCCGGCACCGCGCTGCAATCGCTCAGATACGCGACCAGCTTTGTGCCCTCGCGCGCGAAGAGATAACCGTAGGTCTCGGAACTGCCATGCGGCATCGGCAACGGCGTGATCGTCGTCCGGCCTAACGAGAAAGGTCCACAAATAATGTGCGGCTCCGGTTTCAAATAGCCGGGCGGAGGCCTGGCCGCTTTGAAGGCAAACTCGAAAACACGTTCCAAGTCCGCCATCGTCTCGGCCGAAGCGTAAACCGGCATGCGCCCGTCACGCGCCGCGAAGCGCCGCAGGTCGTCGAAGCCCATCATGTGATCGGTATGCGCATGGGTGAAGACGACCGCGTCCACCTGCCAGATATTTTCGCGCAGGCATTGGGTGCGGAAATCAGTCCCGGTATCGACGACGAAGGAGCATTCCGGCGTCTCCAGGTAAATCGAAGCGCGCGTCCGGTTATCGCGCGAATCGCTCGACCGGCAAACCGCGCAGTCGCAGCGAATCATGGGCACGCCCTGCGAAGTGCCGGTGCCGAGGAAGGTGAGCTGAAGTTGAGAGTTGGCAGTCAGTTGAGAGTTGAGAGTTGAGAGTTGAGAGTCGGAGGCGTTCGGAGGCTTCATCTCTCAACTCTCAACCCTCAACTCTCAACTTCTGTGTCGCTCAGCCTGCTCCGGATCAAGAACCTCGCACTGGTCGAGGATTTGGAATGGGAATTGACGCCGGGCTTCACCGCGATCACGGGCGAAACTGGCGCGGGCAAATCGATCATCATCGGCGCACTCCAGCTCTTGTTAGGCGAGCGCGCTGATAAATCGCTCATCCGCACCGGCGCGGAAGCGTGCACCGTCGAGGCGATTTTTGCGGGCAAGGATTTTGCGGAGTTGAACACCCACCTCGTGGAAAGCGGGGCGGAGCCATGCGCGGACGAGCTCTTGTTGAAGCGCAGCTTCTCGTTAGGCGGAAGCACCCGGCAGTTCGTCAACGGCTCGCCCGCGACCCTCGCGCTTTTGAAAAATATCGGCGATGAGCTGGTCGATCTGCACGGCCCGCACGATCATCAATCGCTTCTCGTGCCGGAGCGGCAGCTCGCGTTGCTTGACGGCTTTGCGCACGCGGAGGCGGCGCTCGCGGAATATCGGCAGCGCTTTCGCCATCTGCAGGCGCTCGTGGCCGAGGAAGCGGCGCTGAGCACGGCAGAGTCCACCCGCGCGCAGGAGCTCGATTTGCTTCGGCATCAGGTCAATGAAATCAGCGCCGCGCAGCTTCAGCCTAACGAGGACGAGCAAATCCATGGCAGCTACCGGCTCGCAAGCAACAGCCGGCGCTTGATCGAACTTTCGAGCACGATCTCGCGGCAACTTTCCGAAAGCGACGACGCGATTCTGAACCGGCTCGCGGAAACGCAACGGCTCCTGCGCGAGCTGGAAAAAATCGATCCCGACCTTGCCGAAGTTTCTGAAGCGCACGCCGCCGCCGTCATCGAGCTGACGGAAATCGCGCGCACCCTTGATCGTTATGCGGAGAAGCTCGACCTCGATCCGGAACAGCTCGCGCAGCTCGAAGAGCGAGTAACTTTGCTCGAAACGTTGAAGCGCAAGTATGGTGGATCGCTTGCCGAAGTGATCGCCTTCGGCGAGCGCGCGGCGGAGCGGATGCAGCGAATCGAAGGCCGCGATGAGGAATTGCAACGCCTCGGCGCGGCGATTAAAGAAGTGCGCGAGGCGCTCGATCGCGCCGCCGCGGCGTTGCGCAAAACACGGGCGACGGCCGCGCCTAAGCTGGCCCGGAACGTTAGGCAAAACCTCGCCGACCTCGGTTTTCGCCAGGCGGAATTTGATGCGAAACTTTCGCCTAACGACGAACCGAAACCGGGCGGAACGGAGACACTCGAGCTGCTCTTTTCACCCAATCCCGGAGAGCCGTTGAAGCCGTTGCGGACGGTTGCTTCAAGCGGCGAAATTTCGCGCGTCATGCTCGCGATTAAATCGGCACTGGCGATGCAGGACGCCATCCCGCTCCTTGTCTTCGACGAGATCGACGCCAACGTCGGCGGCGAAATCGCGAATGCCGTTGGGGCGAAAATGGCCAAACTCGCGCAGAAGCATCAGGTGCTTTGCATCACGCACCTGCCGCAAGTCGCAGCCGCGGCGGCGGTGCATTTCGTGGTGACAAAAGAAGTCGCGCATGGCCGCACCTTTTCAGAATTGCGGGAGGTGAAAGGCAAAGCTCGCGAGGAAGAAATCGCGCGCATGCTCGGCGGCCGAAGCGACTCCGCGCTCCAGCACGCGGCGTCGCTGCTCCAGAAATAGAACCGCGGATTACACGAATTTGGCGGGTGGAAAGAGAAACAGCCGTTCTTCTGGAGCAGAGGCATGTTCCTTTTTCCATCCGAGAAATCCGTGTAATTCGTGTAATCGGTGGTTAAGAATCACTCCTATGAAAAAACTCTTTCTGCTCGCTTTCGCTTTTGTCACCCTTCAGCACGTGGAAGCCAAACTCGTCACCAAGCCGGTCGTCTACGAACACAACGGAACGAAGCTCGAAGGTTATCTCGCCTATGACGACGAGAAGACTGCGCCCGGAAAATCCGCTGGCGTGCTCGTCGTGCCGGAATGGTGGGGCGTGAATGCCTACATCAAGAGCCGCGCCGATCAGCTCGCGCAGCTCGGTTATGTTGCTTTCGTCGCCGATATGTACGGGCAAGGGATGGCGACGGAGGACCCGAAGCAGGCAGAGGAGTGGGCCGGGCGCTTTTACGGGAAGCCGCTTATGGCCGAACGCGCGCGGGCTGGACTCGATCAATTATTAGAGGTGGATCGGGTCGACAAGTCGAAGGTGGCGGCGATTGGTTTTTGCTTTGGCGGCTCGGCCGTGCAGGCGCTCGCTTACACCGGCGCGCCGCTCGCCGGCATCGCCAGTTTCCATGGCGGCGCGGTGCCTGCCCCTCCGTCGGCGGCTGGAAAAGTGAAAGCTAAACTTCTCCTCATGAACGGAGCGATCGACAAGATGGTGACGCTGTCCGACCGGGTCGAGTTGGAGAAGTCGCTCGAAGCGGCCGGGGTCGATTACCAATCGATCGATTACGCGCACGCGCTCCACGCCTTCACCAATCCCAATGCCGACCGCATCGCGAAGGAGAAGGGGATGGAGGGAATCGGCTATAACGAAACCGCGGCACGCCGTTCCTGGCAGCAGATGCAGATTTTCTTCGACGAAATTTTCGGGCGGAAGAAATAGAATGGTTTTTCCGCCGTCTGGTTTCGCGCCTAACGACACCCGCGTCGTACCGTAAGGACTGGACGCATGTCCAGGATCGTGTCTGCAGTTGGCTCAGGTTTATGCTCTCCTGCTTTTCGTTAGGCTGATTTTTCCCAAGCCGCTCGGATCATCGATCCGGCAGCGAGCGCCAGGTGCGGTGCGTGAGTGCGCTCCGGCTTCGGTTTTTCCCCGGGCGGTGAAGGGATGTTTCGGCCACTCGTTCATACTCCTGGTCGTCCTCGTCTCCAGTACCGGCGATATTCGATTACAAGCATGAACAGGACTATGAGCGGGAGAGCACGATTACCAAAGTGAAGAAGGAGGAAGAAAGTTTTCCTCGCCATCTCCTTCTCCCATTCTCTATCGTCCGGTTTTCGTAAATGATTCAACGCGACTATCTCATCATCGGGGGCGGTATCGGCGGGGGCAGCGTGTGCGAGGGCATTCGCCAACACGACAAGAAAGGGTCGGTCACACTCGTGGGCGGCGAGACTTTTCATCCTTACAAACGCTGGATGCTCTCGAAGCATTTCCTGCGCGATAAAATCCCTCCATCAAAGAAGCTGCCCTGCATGGACGAGCGCTGGTACGACACGCAAAAAATCGAGGTTCGTCTCGGCACGGTGGTGACGCAGTTCAACATCGATCGCCGCCTCGCGGTCCTCGGGAACGGTGAGACGATCGAATTCAAAAAAGCCTGCCTCGCGATGGGGAGCCGGCCGGTCCGGCCGCAGGTGGCGGGGTTCGGTCTTGGTAACGTGATTTACCTGCGAACGATTCGCGATGCGCTCGCCCTGCGCGAGATGTCGCAATCGGAAAAGATGATCGTGGTTGTGGGCGGCGGCCTCCTCGCCTGCGAGGCGGCGGCGAGCTTGCGCCAGAGTAAAGTCAAGGTGGCGATGATGCATCGGCACCCCGGGCTTTTGAATCGTTATCTCGATCCCGAAACGTCAGCCTGGGTGACGGAGCAATTCGCCAAGCAAGGCGTCACGCTTTTACTCGACTCGAGCCTGAATGGTTTCGAAGGCAAAACCGTCCTGCGCAATATCCAGACAAAAAGCGGCGAGCGCGTTCCGGCGGGCGTCGCGGTGGTCGCTTGCGGTTCGGAGCCGAATCTCGACATCGTGCGCAACACGCCGCTCTCCGGACCGCACGGTTCGCCGGTGAGCGATTATCTCGAGACGGAAGAGAAGGGCATCTACGCAGTGGGCGATCTCGCTTTTTATCCCGATCGTCTGCTGGGCGGGATGCGGCGGCAGACGCATTGGGAAAATGCGCGCGAGCAAGGTCTCGTCGCGGGCGCGAACATCACCGGGAAAAAGCGGCAGCGCTACGAACAGATCCCTTATTTTTGGACGGAAATGTTCGACCTGCGGCTGGATTTCGTGGGCGATTTCAACGTTGCGCCGGCGCGGGTGCAGTTGAGTGGCGCTTACGCCAGGTCGCGCTTCGTTTTGCGCTACTACCAAGGCGAAAAACTGCGCGGGATCGTCCTCTGCCATCACAGCGCGAACGATGTCGAAGCGGCGAAAACAGAGCTGCGGCAGGCGCTCGGAAAATAGCTGGTCACGGCGTAGCCCGTTCAAAGCGGAGGCGGGAGCACGTCCCTCCGGACCTGCGCAGAGCGCAGCGTTTCCAGCCCGCAACGCGCCTCTCCGCCTAGAATTCGCCTTCGGGGATTTCGAGCGACTCGTTAGTCACGCGGACCAGTTTCCAATCCCACGGTTTCCAGCTTTCGCGGCGCCATTGAAGCACAAAGGGACTCGTTAGGCTGTTAACCCGGGTGGTAATTTCCGCAGCCGCTTCCCCGCGACCGCTGAGACGAATCCGCGCCCGCCAGCTCCCCTGCGGTGGATTCACCTGCGTCTGCGCCTCCGATGCCGTGATCGTTAGGTCAAAAAAGAAACGCCCCGCCAGCCGCAGCCGCGTCAACAATCGTGCGCGGTCATCGCCCCAGTCGTCGCCATAATCCGGCGCGACGAAATTCTCCACCGCGCTCCAACTTCGCCGCTCCACTTGATGAACAAGATGTTCGCTATGGAGGCGCACCTGCTTCTCAGCGCCCCAGAGCCGCACCAGGCAAATGCCAATGACGAAAGCGACGAGCAAGCCGGCGTAAAAGCTGTTCCGAAAACTGGCAGGCACATCTCATCTTCACCCGCGTCACGGGCCGGAGACAAATGCTTGACGCGTCGCACTGCCTTCGGCATGAAACGTGCACACTTTCCCGTCCATCCGCCTATGCTCACGATCACTTCCTTCTTCTTTCTGCTTTGCGGTCTCGGCGGTTGCATCTGGTGGGCTTGTCGTGACGACCGCAACGAAACTTAGTTTTTTCATGCTCGATCACGACGATTTGAAATGGACGACGGCCAACCTGACCGATCTGAATCGGCGGTTGCAACAAATCTTACGTTACTCGGAGCAGGTTCGGCAGGAGCAGAGCGGGAGCGCATATTTGGAGCGGCTAAGCGAGGAAGTCGAGCTCGCTTCAAAAACTTCGCAGGCTCTTTTCGATCGCATCACGTCGCGCATCATGACCGGCGCGGCGAGAGGCGCGCGTTCTTCGCCCGAGCCGCCAAGCTTCAAGGTCGTGGCGGCGGCGGCGGGAGCCAGGCCGCAAACGAGCGTCGCGAAGAAAATTCCGGTTGCCGAAGTGGCGATCAACTCCGAAGCAACGAACGGCGCGGCGGCCATCCGCAATCCCGCGGGACGGCGCGAGCTGATCCTCGTGGTGGACGACGAACCGGAAATCCTGGAACGGGCCGGCACGATGCTGGAAGAAGAAGATTACCGGATCGTGCTGGCGAAGGATGGTTTCGAGGCGCTCCAGATTTACGGAAAGATGAAGACGGAAATCTCCCTTATCATCCTCGATTTTTTCCTGCCCGTGATGGATGGCGACGCGGTCTTCGATGAGCTAAAGGCAATCAATCCAAATGTTCAGGTCGTCCTAAGCAGCGGTTTCGCCGAGCTGACAAAGTTAGGCAGCATGCTGGCGCGGGGGTTATGCGGGTTCATGCCCAAACCCTACACGGGTGAAAAGCTGATCGAGCAGGTGCGCTCGGTCATCGCTGCCTAACGAGGCGGTGGTCGTTGCATCGTTACACTGTTTGCATTGTGGCGGTGGGAGAAGCCGAGGCGACGATTCTCGATCCACGGTTCCACAATCCAACAATCCGCGCCGCTGGCACTAATTTAGCTACTCCGGGGAACCACCTCTCATGGCCCGGATTGATGCATTCTTTAAATTGATGGCCGAGGAAAAAGCCTCGGACCTTCATCTCGCGACCAACAATCCCCCGATGCTCCGCATCAACGGCGATCTGGTTCGCGTCGATTATCCGCCGCTCCAGAACGACGATCTCAAGGCGATGGTTTACGAGATCGCGCCCGAAGGAAAAATAAAAGTCTTCGAGGAAACTTCCGATGTCGACTTCGGTTACGAAGTGCCCGGAGACGCCCGTTATCGCGCGAATTTCTTCCAGCAGAAATACGGCATCTCCGCCGTCTTCCGTTTGATCCCCTCAAAGGTCCTGACGGTTGACGACCTGGGCCTGCCGCCGGTCTTAAAGAAATTTCCGCTCCTCAAGAAAGGTCTCATTCTCGTCACCGGACCGACCGGCTCCGGCAAATCGACTACCCTCGCGGCGATGATGGATTACGCGAATCTGCAACGGCACGACCACATCATCACAGTGGAGGATCCGATCGAGTTTGTGCATCGCAGCCAGAACTGCCTCGTGCAGCATCGCGAAGTCGGAGTGCATACGCGATCCTTCGGGGCGGCGCTCCGCGGAGCGCTGCGTGAAGATCCCGACGTCCTGCTCGTCGGTGAAATGCGCGACCTCGAGACGATCGAGCTCGCGCTCACGGCCGCCGCCACTGGACACCTCGTTTTTGGCACGCTTCATACTTCGAGCGCCTCGAAAGCGGTCGATCGCGTCATCGATGTTTTCCCGACCGACCAGCAAAACCAGATCCGCGCCACCTTGTCCGAATCGCTCAAAGGCGTCATCGCGCAGAATCTTTTCAAGCGCATCGACAAGCCTGGCCGCGTCGCGGCTCTCGAGATTTTGGTCGTCGACATCGCGATCGCCAACCTCGTTAGGGAGGCGAAAACGCACCAGATTCCCGGCATGATTCAGGTCGGCAAAAAGAAAGGCAACCAACCGCTCGACGACGCGATCATGGATCACCTGCGCCACCTTCGCATCTCGCCCGAGGAAGCCTACGACAAATGCATCGACAAAAAGAAATTCCGCCCCTTCCTCAAAACGCCGCCGGCCGAAGAATTCGAAGATAATGCTTCCGCTCCATGAGAGCGCCTGATCTCGATCGGATTTTATCCGCGATGCTGCACACCTACGACGGCATCTCCGATCTCAACTTCACGGTCGGTCACCCGGTGCAGGTGGAGGATTTCGGCGAGCTAAAACCGGTCTTCGTAGATCCGCCGATCGAGCGCCTCACGCCCTATCAGACCGAGCAGATCGCTCTCGCGCTCATGCAAGGGAATCGCCGCTTGCTGCGCGACTACCTGCTCGAAGGCTCCTGCGATTGCAGCTACGCGCTCTCCGATGAGGCGCGCTTTCGCGTTAATATTTTTCGGCAACAGGGACACTTCTCGATCGTCATGCGGAAACTGCAGGCCATCATCCCGACGCTCGAGTCGCTCCATCTGCCTTCGGTTTTCAGCGAAATCGCGCGCGAGAAAAATGGGCTCGTCCTCGTCACCGGCGCCACCGGCAGCGGGAAGACGACGACGCTGGCCGCGATCTTGAACGAGATCAATCAGACGCAGTCGGTGCATGTCGTCACCCTGGAGGACCCGATCGAGTTTGTTCATCCCGCCGGCCGCGCGACCTTTAACCAGCGTGAGCTCGGCCACGACTTCGACAATTACCCTAACGGATTGCGGGCGGCGCTGCGCCAGGCGCCGAAGGTTATTTTCGTCGGAGAAATGCGCGATCGCGCGACGGTCGAGGTCGCGCTCATGGCGGCGGAGACCGGCCACCTCGTCTTCAGCACCCTGCACACGGTTGATGCCGGCCAGTCCATCAACCGCATCCTCGGTCTCTTTTCGTTAGGCGAAGAACAGCAGCTGCGGCTGCGCCTCGCCGACACCCTGCGCTTTGTCGTGAGCCAGCGCCTCGCCC
Source organism: Chthoniobacterales bacterium (assembly GCA_013815325.1). Lineage (GTDB taxonomy): Bacteria > Verrucomicrobiota > Verrucomicrobiia > Chthoniobacterales > UBA10450 > Palsa-1392. Next base: position 4,370 of record JACDGM010000045.1, on the reverse strand, counting down.
CGAAGGCCGGCGGCGGGCGCCAGCTCCTCACCGAAATCATGGGGCATAATTTGCGCACCCGCGAATCGATCGCCCTCGGCGAATCGGAGAATCGCAGCTTCTACGAAATTATCGAGGCGAGTGCCGCCTTCGGCTGGACAACCTTCGATCAGTCAGTTCTGAGCGCCTACGAAGCGGGCCTGATCAGCGATGACACCGCGCGGCTTTTCGCTTCCAAGAGAGGCCGCGTCACCCGCGGAATCGATCTCCTCCAGAAAATGCGCGGAATCGATGACGACCACGACACCGGCCTGCGGCTCGACCTTTCCGCCGGAGGTGTCGTTAGGCGAAAAGCATGAACCTCGATCCCGAGAACAACGTCTTCGACATCGGCGACCAGACCGCGCTCGTCTGCGTCGCCGCCTCGCCTTATCAGAAAATGATTTCGGCGCAGTTGCTCGATCTGAACTACAAAGTTCACCTCGGCCTTTTCGCCGAAGACGTCCTCCTCAAGCTCGCCACCTACAGCTACAACGTCATAGTCATCGACGAGAATTTTAAGGGGGCGGTCGTGGGCGAGGACCCGATCTTGGGTGAAATGGTGAAACGTTCCGGGGCCATGCGACGCGAACATTTCGTCGTCCTGCTCAGCCAGCGTTTTACGACTAACGATGCCATGAACGCCTTCGTGCAAAGCGTCGACCAGATCATTAATTTCGGCGACATCGCCAATTTCAAGCCGGTCGTGCGCCGCGGCGTCGCCCAGTACCACGCCCTCTACCGGCCGTTCCTCGAAACGATAAAAGCGGTGCAGGCGATCTAGTGGCTTGGTTGCTTCTCGCACGCGTCCCAGCGCATGCCGCGACAAAGACTGGACATGCGGAAGCAGTCTCTTGCGCGCGGTTTAGCTCTAACGGTGGAGCGCATCAGCGTTGTAGCGTGCGCTGGCGGCGCGCCGGACGCCGGCAGACGCCGTTCGATTTGTCCACACGCTGGTTGCGGCGGCGCGAAGAGGCGTGGTAATCTCGGCCTCGTCACACATGAAGCTCATTCACTGGGTTCGTTTTACTTGGAATTTGGAGAAGCTTCCACCGCTCGGAATCGCGTTGCCGAAGCATTATCATTTCGGACTGGCGACGAGCGCGGACGAAGCGGAATTGCGCACCGTCATCACGCGCTCCTTCGCGCACGACACCTCCTGGGGCGACGCCATTCACGAGGTCAACGGAATGATCGACGGCTGGCTGGAACGCGCCTTCCAAACTGAAAACGGCGGGCAATGCCTCACGCTGCGGCACGGTCTGCGCATCATCGGGGCAACGATCTTGAGTTCCAGCAGCCTCGCCGAAAATCATCTTTCCCCCGGCCCCTGTGTGCTCATGGAATATCGCAACCGTGGCCTCGGCACGGCGCTTCTCGGTGAATCGCTCCGCCAACTGCGCGAGGCGGGTCTCGCCCACGCGCGCGCGCGCGCCAAGAGCAACTCGCCGGTGGCGAAATTTCTTTATCCGAAGTTCAACGGCACTCCGGCGCCGGACGACACGCCGCTGCTCGCCGCCTGATCGTTAGGCGGCAGTTTGACTCCGGGTAGCGCATGCGTCCCGCGTGCTGGCGAAGGCGTCTCGCGTTCGCGGACTTTCTGGAGATCGCGACCGCGAGGGAAGATGATGGGTTACGAGGCTGCCGAAGTCGCAAGCAAAGTTCATCGCGGCGGACCGCGGCGATCAGCACGCGAGCCGCGTGCGCGACCGAGGGCGCGACCTTCAGCCTTTCGTGGCCGGTGGATATTCCGGCGGCGAGTAAACGTTGAAGGTAACGGCAGGCGCGCCGGCACGGTTCGCGAAGCGATGTTTCACGCCGGACGGAATCACCACCACGTCGCCTTGGCGCAGGGTGCGCGTTTCGCCGGCGATTTCGCCTTCCACTTCGCCCTCCAGGACGAGCAGGACTTGCTCACTTTTCTCATGCGCGTCGGGGTGCGGGCCGCTTGCGCCGTCGGGTTGCAGCGTCATCACCGCCGTCTGGCTCTTTTCGCTGGTCTGCAGCACCTCAAACCAGTCGCCGGCCTGGCGGATATTTCTTACATTCATGGCCGCAACTTAGTGCGTCAGCCAGACGTGTCATCCTCCGCTCGAGCTGGCGAAAGAAACAGCATTCGTTGGATCGCCTAACGAATAATCCCGCGCTCACTTTCTTCGATGAAAGCAAGGATGGATTGCACTTCGGCACTCTGCGATAGCTCCGCGCGGACGGCGTCCAACGCTTGAGCGGTGTTGAGCTTCGCGCGGTAAATCAGCCGGAACGCTTCCTTGATCGGCTTGATCTTTTCCGGGGCATAGCCGGCGCGTTCCAAACCGATTTGGTTGATCCCGCGCACTTCCGCCGGGTTGCCATCGGCGATCATAAAAGGGGGGACGTCCTGAACGATTTTCGAACAGCCGCCGGTGATGGCGAAGCGCCCGATGCGGCAGAATTGATGCACCGCGGTGAGGCCGCCGATGACCGCGTGATCGCCCACCCGCACATGACCCGCGAGCGTTCCGTTGTTCGAAAAAATAACAGCATCACCGACGCTGCAATCATGGCCGACATGCGCGTAGGCCAAAAAATTTCCCCGGCTCCCGACGATTGTCTTTCCGGTCGCCGCGGTGCTGCGGTTGATCGTGACGAATTCACGGAAGCAGTTGTCGTCGCCGATCTCGAGGTAGGTGGGTTCGCCGGCGTACTTCAGGTCCTGGGTTTGCTGACCGATCGAGCAGTAGGCGAAAAATTTGTTGCCGCGGCCGGCGCTGAGCGACCCGGCCAGCGTGACGTGATTCTGCAGCCAACAATTTTCGCCTAACGACACCTCCGCTCCGACAAAACAAAAAGGTCCTACAATGGTGCCGGTGCCCAACTGCGCCGCGGGATCGACGAGCGCGGTCGGATGGACCGTCGTCGCGCTCATTTATCAATGAAGGTGAACATGAGCTCGCCTTCGGAAACCACGGCATCGTTCACCACGCAGCGGCACATTGCTTTGGCGAGGCGGTTGCCGCGCGCTTTCGTCAGTTCCGCGTGGATGAAGAGCGTGTCGCCGGGGAAAACCGGCTTGCGAAATTTCACCCCGTCCGCGCTCATGAAGTAGCCCACCCGGCTCGCGCTTTTGCTGATCCGCATCATCAGGACGCTCGCCACCTGCGCCATCGCTTCGACCTGGAGTACGCCCGGCATTACCGGGTGCCCCGGGAAATGGCCTTGGAAAAAAGGCTCGTTGATCGTGACCGATTTGATCCCGAGGCACTTCGTCTCCCCCTCGAAAGAGAGAATCCGATCGACCATTAAGAATGGATAACGATGGGGTAAAATTTTCATCACCTCCGTGATATCGAGACCGCCTTCGCCTTGCGGGAAATGGAGTTTCGGCAAAACCGCAATGGTCGCTTCGTGCGCTCTGGCGAGCGCGCGCGAGAGATCGATATTCACCCCGTGCCCCGGCTTCACCGCGACCACGTGACCGCGGATGGCGCGGCCGAGGAGCGCGAGGTCGCCGATGATGTCGAGGATCTTGTGCCTAACGAACTCGTCCGGAAAGCGCAGCGGCTCCTTGCTCAGGACCGATTCGCCCCTAACGACAATGGCATTCTCCAGACTGCCGCCTTTGATCAGGTTTTTCTCCATCAAGGGCTGCACGTCCTCGTAGTAAACGAAAGTGCGCGCGGGCGCAATTTCACGCTCGTAAATCGCGGGCGTGATCGCGGTGGACATGAATTGCGTGAAGCGGCCTTCCGGTCCCGCCTGCGTGCAGGAGATGCGAAATTCTTCGTCCGGCAGAATGATGAGAAGCGCCCCGCCCTTCGCCTCGATCGCAATCGGCTCGCGCACGTGAAAGAGCAGCCGGGGCGCCTCCTGCGGCACGACGCCGGCCTTGCGAATTGCCTCCACGTATTGGAGCGCGCTGCCGTCGCCGATCGGCGGCTCGTTCGCGTCCATCTCGACGAGGGCGTTATCGACCCCGAGAGCGGCCAGGGCCGAGAGGATGTGCTCGACCGTGTGGACGCGCATCGAGCCTTCGCCGATGGTGGTTGCGCGCTCGACTGTTTTCACGTTCGCGATCGTGGCGTCAATCGTCGGTTCATCCTGCAGATCTTTGCGTTTGAATTTGACCCCGGAGTTGGCCGGGGCCGGCTGGATTTTCAGCGATACCTTTGCGCCGGTATGGAGTGATGTGCCGCTGAGTGGAGCAGCTTTGGCAAGGGTATGTTGAAACTCGGCGGCGGCAGGCATGGAGCGCTAACTAGCAGAATTCTCCGTGAGTGACCAGCGACGGTTTGGGCGCGCTGCAGGCGCTGGGTCTGCGAAGCGCGACTGGCGGCCTCGTTAGGCCTAAGCGACGTTTCCGGCTTCCCAGA